>JBDLJI010000053.1:0-10393 GCA_039714455.1 Thermodesulfobacteriota bacterium | reverse complement strand
TGACTCCTTTGACAGATTGACAAACGTTTAGTTGATCCATCTTTTTTAATAAAGAGGGTGGGCAGAAAGTTATATACCTGAAAAAAAAGAAAGTTAATGTGAAATACAGCAAATGCGGTAAGGAAAATGTAACTGAAGTTGTACGTCAGTTTAAAAAACAGTCAATAAAATTGACCAACCAAAGGTTATGTGTAGTTCAAAAGCCTATGATTTCTTTTACTCCCGCAGGGACGGTGCCATGGCATTTTTCGCCACAAAGGGCTGCACAACATGGCGTGACCCCGGCGGCACCAGTTCTTTTATGCTACGGTGGTCTTCAGCAGACAGCAGGGGTTTGACATCGGTGGTTCGGAAAAGATGGTCAACGGTGCTTGCTGCAATGAGGGAAATGGACCGGCGGATCTGCGGTCCATGCGAGACCGTGCCGGTCAGTTCCGCTAACCGGGACAGGGGTGCCTTGATATCCATGGCGATGAAATCAACAAGATTTTCATCAAGCAACTCTTCGATAACCGTCGGGCGGCTGCCGTTGGTGTCGAGCTTGACAGCAAATCCCATTTTCTTAACCTGTCTGCAGAATCCGGCAAGATCGTCCTGCAGGCAGGGTTCACCGCCGCTTATCACCACACCGTCCAGAAGTTTTTGCCGCTTATGTAAAAAATCAAAAACCGTGTCTTCCCCGATCAGGGAGTCTGCATCCATGGGCAGCAGGTTACCATTGTGACAGAACGGACAGTGGAAATTGCACCCCTGGGTAAAGACAATGGCCGCCAGCCGGCCGGGGAAATCACTGGTCGTCACCGGCTGCAGTCCGCTGATTTTCATCTATCCTTAACCCTCAACCCGATAATGGCTTCGGGCGGCAAACTCCGCCTGCTTTCCCTTGTTCCATTGATCCACCGGCCGCATATACCCGACAACCCGGGAATAGACCTCGGTCTTTTCGTCGCAGGTCGGGCACTTGTCTATTTCACCCAGCAGATAGCCGTGGCTTGGACAGATAGCAAAAGAAGGGGTCACGGTGAAGTAGGGCAGATGGTAGTTGTTGCATACCGTTTTTACAAATGATCTGACCGCTGTGGGGTCGGCCGCAGCCTCTCCCAGAAAACTGTGCAGTACCGTACCGCCGGTGTACTTTGTCTGCAGTTCATCCTGCAGATTCAGCACCTCAAATATGTCATCCGTATAATTCACCGGCAGTTGGGTTGAGTTTGAGTAGATAGGCGTCCCGGTGTCCGGGCAGATGAGCGTGGATTGCATATCCGGAAACCGTTTGGTATCGAGGCTGGCCAGTCTGAACCCGGTTCCTTCGGCCGGGGTTGCCTCCAGGTTGTAATGATTGTCGGTTTCCTCCTGGAAGCGGGCCAGGGTATCGCGCATATGGTCAAGCACCCTGCTCGCAAAGATGCGGCCGGACTCACTGCCGATATCGCATCCCAGCAGGTTGAGACAGGCCTCATTGCCACCGATAAGGCCGATGGTCGAGAAGTGATTCTCCCAAAAGGTGTCGAAGCGTTTTTTTACATCGCGCAGGTAGAAGCTGGTATAGGGATAGAGCCCTTTAGCGGTGAACTGTTCAAGGACCTTGCGCTTGGTTTCCAGACTGGTACGGGCAATTTCCATAAGAGTATCAAGGCGCTGAAAAAAATCCTCTTCGTTGTCGGCCTGGTAGCCGATAGCCGCCATGTTAATGGTCACCACCCCGATAGAGCCGGTGAGGGGATTGGCACCGAACAGGCCGCCGCCCCGTTTCTCCAGGTGGCGGGTATCCAGGCGCAGTCTGCAGCACATGGAGCGGGCGTCATCAGGGCTCAGGTCGGAATTGACAAAGTTTGAAAAGTAGGGAAGGCCGTATTTGGCCGTTACCTCCCAGAGGCTCTCCAGGTCGGGAGCCTCCCAGTCAAACTCCGGAGTAATGTTGTAGGTGGGTATGGGAAAGGTGAAAACCCTGCCCTTGGCATCACCCTCGCTCATGACCTCCAGAAAGGCCTGGTTGAGCATATTCATCTCTTTCTGGAAATCGCTGTACACTTCGTCCCGGGGCTTACCGCCGATAATTACCGGCTGGTCCCTCAGAGCGCTGGGGGGCTGGAGGTCCATGGTCAGGTTGGTAAACGGTGTTTGAAAGCCTACCCTGGTGGCGACGTTGAGGTTGAAGACGAATTCCTGCAGAGCCTGTTTGACCTCCCGGTAGGAGAGCTTATCAAAGCGGATAAAGGGAGCCAGCAGGGTATCGAAGCTGGAAAAGGCTTGGGCACCGGCCGCTTCCCCCTGCAGGGTGTAGAAAAAATTCACCACCTGGCCGAGGGCGCTTCTGAAGTGTTTTGAAGGGCTGCTTTCCGCCTTGCCCGGTGCGCCCCGGAAGCCGGTGCGCAGGAGGTCCTGCAGGTCCCAACCCACGCAGTATACCGAGAGCAGGCCGAGATCGTGGATATGCAGATCGCCGTTCTGATGGGCCCGGCGCACCTCCGGGGTGTAAATCTTGTTGAGCCAGTAGGTTTTGCTTACCTCGCTGGAAATATAGTTATTCAGTCCCTGCAGGGAGTATGACATATTCGAGTTTTCCTGAACCTTCCAGTCCAGCCGTTCAAGATAGCTTTCAATGAGGTCGAGGTCGGCCTTGGCCACCATCTCCCGGATCCTCGCATGCTGATCGCGATAGAGGATGTACCCCTTGGCCGTTTTTTTGTACGGCGAGGCAAGCAGAACCTCCTCCACCAGATCCTGGAGTTCCTCCACCGCAGGCGGGCCTTCAAATATGACCTGGGCCGTGGTCAGCACCCGGATCGTCAAGCGGCGGGCCTCAGCCTGGTCAAATTCACCCGCCGCCCGTCCGGCTTTTAAAATGGCATTGGTAATCTTGGCGGCATCAAAGGATTCAAGACGCTGGTCGCGTTTTCTGATGGTGTCAAAAAGTTGGTCCGGGGCAGTGACGGACCGGGATGGTTCTTTGGGCATTTCTATCTCCTTTCCTCGAAGGCTTGAAAATTATGGTTTGTCTGCCTCGTAAAAAGAACTCGGCGGACAGGTATTACGCCCGTAATATATTGATATTACCAGGCCCTGTTGATGACTGTGAGACTTCGAAGTCTACGCTTATCTCGAAGTCTGTGCTTATCTACGATTGCATCAAGTTTTTGTATCGGCAGGTCTTCGGGCTTACAGGCGTCCTGAATCCTATTGGCCAGTGCTTCCCAGGCATGAAAATTGACCAGTGCTTATGGTGGCGTTCGTTCCTGATTACCGCTGCGGGACAGCTCCGGGGTTTCACCGGATTCCCTTTTACTCCACAACAGCTGGAGCTGTTGCAAACCGATTCAAACTACCATATACAGTGTACTCTTATTCTGTCAACACTAAATATTGTGTTTTTTGCCAGAATCAGGCAAACAGAATATCAGGGCCGGAAACCATGCTTTTACTATGAATCCTGGCTGCTTTAACTTACATCCCTGTAATGGAGAGGAAGTGATCGCACATCCCCCACTTGGGTCACATGATGTTGATAGTTGAGCGATATGACTCGTGCTATGCGTATTAAAATTGAAGCATATGGGTTTTAAAAGCCTTGCGCCTTTTCATTATAAAAAACATCGGGTGCCCAGACCCCCGGTTCAACAGACTTAAATACCCTGGGCCCTTTCTGCCAGTTGACGAGGTCTTTAGATATATAGACATCGTAGCCGCGGTTGTCGCCGGTAATGATGGTATTGATGGTCTATTGATGGCTCCATTGGCCGAAAATGAAAGCCATGGGCAAATGTGCATATCACTAAGCCGATTATTGGGCAAACGTTCTCCTGGATTGTAAGAAATGCTTTAGATGGCATTGAGTTTTGCAGCTGAACAGTGACTAACGCATCATGAAGCTCCACAGAATGCCGGCGCAAATAGCTGACCCAATAACACCGGATGCGTTGCAGGCCATGGCATGCATTAATAAATAGTTATCCGGATCCTCTTTCAGCCCCACCAGGTGAACTTCCCTTGCCGAACCGGGTACCGCGGAAACTCCTGCTGCCCCCAGTAACGGGTTGATTTTTTCCTTCAGGAATATGTTCATGATCTTGGCGAAGATGACTCCTGATGCAGTGGCGATGGAAAATGCCACGGAACCGAGAAGAAAGATCCCCACAGATTTGCCGGTTAAAAAGATATCGGCCTGGGTACTGGCACCAACAGTGAATCCCAGAAAAATAGTCGCCGTATCAATAACAGCGGTGCTTGCCGTCTTGGCCAGACGGTCGACCACCCGCGATTCTTTCATGAAATTACCGAAAAAGAAGGGCCCCAGCAGTGGGATGGACGCCGGCGCCAGAAAACAGCATAAAATGACCCCGATAATCGGGAAACAGAGTAATTCCTTGCGGGTAATGGGACGATCGGTATCAGGCATCCTGATCAGACGTTCTTCCCTGCTTGTGAGAAGGCGCATAATCGGCGGCTGGATAATTGGAATCAGGGCCATATAGGAGTATGCCGCAATGGCGATAGGGCCGATCAGGTGCGGTGCAAGCTTGGCGGTCAGGAAGATGGAGGTTGGGCCGTCGGCCCCGCCAATAATGGCCACCGAGGCAGCTTCTTTGGGGGCGAAACCTAACGCCAGGGCACTGAGCAGGGTGAAATAAATGCCCATTTGTGCAGCAGCCCCTAAGAGCATGAGCTTGGGCCGGGCCAGCATTGAAGAAAAGTCTGTCATTGCCCCCAGGCCCAGAAATACAATGGAGGGATACAACCCGCTGGTGACACCAAAATAAAGATAGTGCAGCACACTGTTATTCTCATAAATACCAAGGCCGAAGCCCTTAAAGAAAGGGATGTTGCCAACGATGATACCAAATCCGATCGGCAGCAGTAAGAGCGGTTCATACTTTTTGGCAGTGGCAAGAAAACAAAACATAATACCCACGCAGATCATGAAGATATAGCGAATGTCTGCCAGGTAGTAGCCGGTATTTTTCAAAAATTCGACAAAAAGTTCCATAGGGCTATCACATTGTTGGTTTTAGTCTTTTTTCCAGCTAAAGAGCCCTTCACCCGAGGGGAGCAAATATTCAGCCTCGCGCAGAGCACTAATGGTTAAATGCGGATGGGGCAGGCTCTCTCTTTCAAATATCCGGTATAATTCGGCAAGGGGAAAACTATCACCAAGCTCGGCTGTTAATGGCTGGTACAAAAGGGCGGTGACGGGCAGATCGTTTAGAATGTCGATGTCTGTTGATGGTTGTGCAAGAGGTGAAGGCTCTTTTCTCTTTTCTTCAAAAAGGCCAATAATTTTATGCAGTTGGGATATGATAAAGGCCAGGGCCGATAGGCCGCACATAACTATTATGCTGCCGGTAATTGCCATTGCCCAGCCATTATGCGCTGAGATCGCTTCCAAACCTATCATTTGGGCACCTCCTAAAACGATTGGTCGTACAGAGTACCGACCGTTGTTATTGGCTCCCTTATAAATACTTTAATGGGGCGTAACTTAAAAGCATATTCTGTCGGAAGAACATGTGGACATAATGATTACTTATAACTTTTTTTCTTTTACTTTTTATTTTTGACCCTTTAGTGTTGTCCACAAAAAGACCCTGTACGATGCCGGGCTTATAAAACGTAAAAGCACTTCCTGATAAACTACTGGCTGGAGAATGAGCGTGAATTTTCGTGTAACGATATTTTTATTGCTGCTGTTCTTTATTGGCAATGGCACAGCTTTTTCCCAGGAGACAGCAATTGTAACTGTTGTGTCTGCAAAACCTGTGATTGCCGCCAGGGGACAGGCAACCCAATTAACTGTTAGGGCAAAAATCAGAAAAGGTTTTCACATACAGGCAAATCCGGCAGCGGATGAGTTCCTCATTCCAACAACTCTGACGATACAGGCCGGTGAAGGTATTGTGCCGGACAAACCGGTTTATCCCCCTGGCCGCCCGTATAGGTTAGAAGGCAGCACGGAAGATCTGCTGACCTACGAACATGAAGTGGCCATCATGCTACCTGTGAAAGTGCTGGATTCTGTACCACCGGGTAATGCAGTCCTAGCCGGTAAACTGAGATTTCAGCCGTGTGATGACAGAAAATGTCTCTTCCCCCGTTCAATTCCAGTAGTAATTCCTGTAGAAATAGTTGACTCGCAAAAATAGATCGGTCCCCCTGTCGTTCTTCCAGCATTCTTTTAGGGTTGGTATACAAGCTTATAAGGTCTAGACTTAACTGATACAGCAACCTTAATTTCCGGATAATAAAATAACGGATATAATATCAATTGATTCCATAACCAGCCGAATCTATCACATTCTTGGTCTGAAAGTCATGATTGATCGTGATCTGGCTGAGCTGTATGGCGTTGAAACTAAGCAACTGAAAAGGGCAGTCATGCGAATCTTCACCCGGCTTCGCCAGATGCCGGCCGGGCATGAAGAATTGAAAAATAAAATTGAAGTAATGGAAGAAAAATATGACGAGCAGTTTCAAATTGTTTTCAAGGCAATAAAACAGATGCTGGCTAAGGAGGAAAAGCCGAAACAGAAAATAGGGTTTTAAAGGTTCATATGATTTACCCAGAACCTAGCCTCCACTCTTCACTTCTCAGTCCTCAACCCTCACTCCTCACCCCTCAGTCTTTTTCTCTTCACTTCTCACTTTTCACTTCTCAGTCCTCAGTCTTCAGTCCTCACCCCTCACACCTTTCTTTTACCCTTTCCCGCACTTGCCGTTCTCGATAACCGGGAAGCCGGCCAGGTTGAAACTTGCGCCGCAGCCACAGGTGGTTTCGGCACTTGCATTGGTGAA
This sequence comes from Thermodesulfobacteriota bacterium, assembly GCA_039714455.1. Taxonomy (GTDB): domain Bacteria; phylum Desulfobacterota; class Desulfobulbia; order Desulfobulbales; family BM004; genus BM004. The sequence goes on along the minus strand of JBDLJI010000053.1, from coordinate 3,607 downwards.
TTTTAAGCCGCCATCAATCAGAGCATCAGAGTAGTCTATGATCAGGCCGTCCAGATATTGGCTGCTCTCCGGGTTCGAGACGACCCGAATATCTCCGTTCTGCAGGACCACACTCTCACCTTCCTTCATTTTCCGGTCAATGTCGGCACTATAGGTCAAACCGGCACAACCGCCTTCAGTAACGGCAACGCGTAAAAACTGATCCGGTTCCAGCTTGTTTCCCAGCATCTCCCGGGCTTTTTCCTCAATGATAATTTTCATGATTAGAACCTCTGGAAATAAGATTTATTCTGTTATTGTATAGTAATATATATCGTCAGGGAGGAAGGAAATGTCAAGTGTCAGCATGGAGAACAACCCCCAGGAAAAAGAGCCAGGCAGAGAATTAATCCTCCGTCTTAAAATTTTTAAGCAACCAGCAGCCAGCACCAGGCTTTTACCTTTTACCTTTATCCTTATAAATAAACCTCTCCCTTTTTTACTTTTTTATAGGTTGTTTCAGGGATAGTGATATTATCTCTCCTGGAGAAACCATGAAAAAAATGTCATTTAAAGAAAATCTGTTGCAAAAAATCGAACTTGAAAGGCTCGCCTATCGGGTTATTGCATCCTGTGGGACTGAGCAGGCACGACACCCTGTTGACAAAGAGGCCATGGGTCGCCTTTTGGAGTTGAGTCCTTACCAATACCAGCGGGAACGCGACCTGAATCTCTATGTCAAACCGGTCGAGGGAGAGCTGAAAATGATCCTGGTCCTGGACAACGAGTTGCCGATTTTTCGATCCACTGTAAAGGATGTGGTCACCCGCAGAAGCCCGAGGACCCTTGAAATGTGGAGTTTTCGCACTATCCGTAACATTCTGGTCGATTCCGATATCAAGATAAGCACTACGGAAAAATCCGTTGAAACTGTCCTGAGGGATGCTGTTGCACAGCTTGATTTGACTTACACTGATACGGATATTGAAAATCTGGCCCGGGAAGGCATGGCGTGGCTGGCCGGCAGCGATGCCGGCGGCGTCGGAAAATCACTTGCCCTGTTTGGAGCATTGCTGGGATACGAGAAACCGCCGAAATATTTCGGGCTGGACAATACGGTATGTTATGGGGTTTCAGCCTTCGGACGGGACAATGACGCAGTCTTCGGGCCTTTGGTCCTTTACCGTCCTGCTGACAACACCCTGGTATGGATTGACCAGTCGTTTTCCCGGTCTGACCGTGAACAGATGAAATTCCTCCGTTCGGTTGCAACCGGCCAGAAATCCATTCCAGTGACAGGAGATGCGGTCTTTGAAAAGCTCCAGGCAAATGTGCTGGAGCAACCCGGGCTATCCGTTTGAAGCAAGTAAATAAAAATAAATCTGTCCCTGTTTTTTGAAATATTGATTTACTGTTTGTATTAATTGCTTACAATGCTGTTTTATCGAATTATTCCGTAAAGCAGATCCCAAATTCAAGAGGTGTTATTGTATGACCGGTTTTAAAGATCGTATACTTCGCGCTGCAAAATTAGATGCTGCCCTGTATGAAGAGGTCGAGGACGATAAAAACGCCATGCCTCAAGCCATGGCTGTTGTTGTGCTTTCCAGTGTGGCTGCCGGCATAGGAGGTATCGGAATGGGAGTTGGAGGGCCCGGCGGCGTGCTGTTCGGGATAATCGCATCCCTTGGAGGGTGGTACCTCTGGGCCTATCTCACTTTCTTTATTGGTACAAAAGTCCTTCCAGAGCCGCAAACCGAATCAAATCCCGGTGAATTGCTGCGCACCATCGGCTTTTCCAGTTCACCCGGCCTGGTCCGGGTATTAGGCATCATCCCGGGTCTTGGTGGGGTGGTATTTTTAGCAGCTTCAATCTGGATGCTCGTGGCAATGGTGATCGCGGTCAGACAGGCCCTTGATTATAAAAGCACCTGGCGTGCTGTGGGGGTTTGCGCCATCGGCTGGGTCATCCAGACAGTAATCATTGTGGTATTGGTTTCTCTTTTTGGCGGTGGCGCGCCACCGGCCGGATAGTCCTGTATTCTTCACCTCCTACTTTGATTCTGTAGCAAAATCTTTTTTGATCCATTCCTTCCATCCACCCTTTAGGGCATTAACATTCTTATATCCCAATCCGATAAGTTTCCCCGCCACACTGGCGCTGGTGCCCTCATTCGGTCAGGCGCAGTAGAGAATTATCTTTTGATCCTTGGAATAATCTCCTGCCCAAGAATTTACATCGTCAGGATCAACCCGCACTGCTCCAACAATTTTCCTGTCACTTTTTTCCCAATCCTTTTCGGTTCTCACATCCAGAAGGACAAGATCTGGACTGTCAAGTATATCTTTTAACTGCTCTGTGCTTATTCGAGGAACATCTTCTGCTCCATATGCCGGCATGGTTAATGCAAAAAGGAGCATAAAAGCCAGCCCCAAAGCCATTCTCAATTTATGTTTCATAATTTTGCCTCCTTTTCAATAATTTTATCTCATTTTCTACTACTATGCGTAACCCAAATTGAGCACCTCAATTATCGATGAACTTTGTGATGCAAAGAATTTTGCAAATCGTTTATATAAATTTAAGGTCTAATGAGTTTTAGTCAAGAAAGAAATACCACAATGTGGTGGTTTGGAGGGAGGAAAATGATGTTCATGTTTCTTGCCACAATGTTGACAATGCTATCGATTCATTTAGTTCAGATGTATAGTAGTAAACAGAATTTTTTTATATGATCTGAAAAGTCCAGATTTAATATAAGAAATTCCGGTTTCACCATGCTTAATTCTTCTTTTGGGGAACCTGGCTTTTGTTCTGGCAGGACAAGGTTTTCGAATTATACTATAGTATATAACCCTGTTTAAAAAGGCGAGGAGGGAAGAAAATTATGGCTCATCTCTTTACCCAAAGGTTTTTTCTTTTTTTCTATACCTGTTTATGCCTGCTTTTGCCTGGCAGTAATGGTCTGGCTTCTGATCAGTATGCAGAACCGCGCCAGAAGATGGTCAGGGCCATTGAAGCAGATGTTAATGAAACCAGTCTCTATATCAATAAAAAAAGACTTGATGCGCGTGTCATGTCTGTCATGGGCAGGGTTGAACGGCATAAATTCGTGCCTCCATCACAGCAGTCCTGGGCCTATGCGAACCAGCCATTGCCCATAGGCCACGGACAGACAATTTCCCAACCTTACATAGTGGCTCTGATGACCGATCTCATAAGGATTGACCCGGGAGATAAGGTTCTTGAGATAGGGACGGGCTCAGGTTATCAGGCAGCAGTACTTGCTGAAATGGGGGCCGAGGTATTTACCATCGAGATCATTAAACCCCTGGCAAGCCAGGCATCCAAACGTCTAACATCTCTAGGATACGATAATGTAAAAACCCGCAAAGGTGACGGGTATTACGGCTGGCAGGAAGAAGCCCCTTTTGATGCCATTGTGGTAACAGCAGCGGCCAGCCATATCCCGCCGCCGCTCATTCGCCAGTTGAAACCCGGTGGTGTCATGGTGATACCGGTGGGCAGCAATGTGATCTCAGGTATCAATATCGGTTCAAACATGGGTGAGGACATCACTTACTCCGGTACTGCATCTGCCGCGATGGAAGCTGTCCTTCAAGGTAT
>JBDLJI010000052.1:0-10469 GCA_039714455.1 Thermodesulfobacteriota bacterium | reverse complement strand
AATTTTTCTGCCAGTTCTTTGATATTTTCAAATTGCAGCCTTGCCTTATAAGGCTTGCTGAAAAGAATCTGCAATGCTGTTATTTCATCCTTGTTGTCTTCAATAAACTGCTCAAAGGATTGCACCACTCCTTTGGCACGCTCCAGGGCCTCTTCACTATATCCAGCTTCTATCACCTGGTCTTGACTAATATGGTCTATAACCTGCTCACTTTTTTTATGAAGTTCAATAAGCAGATTACGTAGATCAGGATTATGCAGAGGCGCGACAGCAATTGTAATCATGTCAACAGCGGCTGCTTTAACCTGTTCCTCGCTTGGCTCTTCGGTTCCATTGTCTTGTTGTGCCTTTTCCAAATGCAAGTCAGGGTCAATTGATTTTACGAGATCTTTGGTTAGCTCTTTTAAGTTTTTGCCATCTGCCTTTTCTTTAATCTTTTTTCTATCCTGGTCATTTACATGTCGATCCAGGCGAGCAAAACGGGCCGCGATGGTAGAGATCACCTCTGGTTCTATGTTACCGAGGGCAACGGCCTGGAGCAGCTTTTCCAAAGGCACGGATTTTTTGCGGTCCAGGGGGCGGGAATCAGTTTTGTCCCTTTCGCAGACCCCGGCAGCATCAACGATCACATAAATATCTTTGGAACCGGCATCCGGCGTGACCGCTATCAAGTCATCTTTATTTATGACCCGTACGCCACGGCCCTTCATCTGCTCAAAATATCCACGGGACTTCACTGTCCGCATGAATAAAACTATTTCTAAAGGTTTTATATCCGTACCAGTGGCAATCATATCCACAGTAACCGCAATGCGCGGCATGGGACTTGTGCGAAATTCGGCAATAAGGTCTTCCGGTTTTTTACCGGTGGTCTTGTAGGTGATCTTCTGGGCAAAATCATTGCCCTTGCCAAACTCCTCGCGCACGATTTTTACAATGTCTTCGGCATGACTGTCGTCTTTGGCAAAGATCAGGGTCTTGGGCACCCATTCACGGCCAGGGAAAATCTCTGTAAGCACCCGGTCTCTAAAGGTCTGGATAACTGTTCTGATCTGATCGACTGCCACTACATCGCGGTCAAGTTTATTGGCATCGTATTCCAAGTCCTCGTCCAACTGCTCCCAGCGAATGGCCCGGGTGTCCCTGTCCCGCTTATCCACATAAAATCCTGCATCAACGGTTGAGCCTTCAGTGGTAATTCTGGTCCTGATCCGGTACACGTCATAGTTGACATTAACCCCGTCAGCCACTGCCTGCTCGTGGGGATATTCCATGACCAGGTTGCGATTAAAAAAACCGTAGGTCTGTTTGTTCGGTGTAGCTGTGAGGCCGATGATAAAGGCATCAAAATAATCCAGCACCTGACGCCACAGGTTGTATATGGAACGATGGCACTCATCTGTAATGATGATGTCAAAAGTGCCAATGGGAATGTCAGGATTATATTCGATAGACTCGGGCTCTTTAAAGATAGTTTCCAGGCCGGCCACAGATCGATCTTCGTCTTCCTCCAATAATTCCTTGCCCTTGAGCATGGAATACATCCGCTGAATAGTACTGATACAGACTCGGGCAGTAGTGTCAAGGTTATTGGATGTAAGACGCTGGACAATGAATTCTTCGTGGAATTTATAATTGTTATAGGGTGAGACATACTGCTGAAATTCCCTGAGGGTTTGTTTGCCTAAATTGCCGCGATCTACCAGGAAAAGGACGCGTCTGGCATTTGCGTGTTTGATATATCGGTAGATGAAGTTAATGGCTGTAAAGGTTTTGCCGGAGCCGGTGGCCATCTGAATGAGGGCACGGGGCCGGTTTCCTGCCATTGATTTGTCAAGATTATTGATGGCTCGAATCTGGGCAGGCCAAAGACCCTCTTCTATCAGGGCAGGCATATTTTGAAGACGACCACGCAGGGTAGATGTTTTGTCAAAAAACGAAGCGCCTGCTTCAGCTGTTTTGTCTTCAGAGGTTTCTATTTTTTTGATAAAGTACTCTGGTTTATGGAAGGCAAAGACCTCTCGCGAACGCGAATCAGGTTCCAAGTTATTGGTAAAACGAGTTTCAGCACCGGTTGACTGATAACAGAAGGGAAGCGGTCTGACCCAGGCAGGCAGGCCGTCAGGCAAGCCTTTGGAGTATTTGTCGGACTGAATTTCGACCCCTGTAAGAGTGGAGCCAACTTTTTTTGCTTCAATGACGCCCGCCGCCTTGCCATCCACATAAAGGAGATAATCAGCAAAGCCATGCCCGGTTTTCAGGGTAAATTCACGAATAGCAACGCCTGGACCGGCATGGATGTTTGCCTCCTTCAGATCCTGGATTATCCAGCCAGCCTGTTTTAATAGCTGATCTATTTTTTCTCGGGCGTGTTCTTCGCAGGTCATACAGATCCATTTTATCGATTTTTTATTATGCAAAAATATATAAGCCCGACAAGATGTCTAACAAACAACTGATATTAAAGCAATAGTTGATAATAATTAATCGCCGATTGCTTCGAGGTGGGCAAGGAGTCCTGTAATTTTAGACGGCTTTGCCTTAATATAGCCAGGCAAATATCAGCCGGGCGGACAACAGTTTATCTGAACTCAACAAAGCCAATCTGTACGGCGCAGATTTGAGCGGTGCAGATCTGAGCAACTCGATCCTGAAAGGAGCCAATCTCATAGGAGTCAATCCTACCGGGACAAATCTCGATGGGGCGGATTTAAGCGGTGCAGTAATCGGGGCGACTTTATTTGGCAATGTGGACCTCAGCAATGTAAAGGGCCTTGAGTCTCTTCAGCATCTTGGTCCTTCCACCGTGAAGAATTCAATATTAAAGATGATCTTCCCGGGGCCACTGAGCAGATAAATTTCAGGAATATGAGGCAGGAATTCCGGGCTGAACGACGGCAGTTCTGCTGAGGGCCGTATATGCTATTATGGTAACTCTTTCGGGTGCTCTTTGCGTTGAAAAAATAAGGAAACCAGTACTCCAAGGGCAAATCCTATCAGCGTGGTGCCCATTAGAAGAATTGCCCGGGGCATGGTAATGCTGAGAAAAAGAAGCCTGGTTTCTACCTGTTCGGTGTTCTGTAATATGATTATGATGCCCAGTAGGGTCAATATGGCAATGCTGATCATTTTAAAACGGTTCATGGCTGGGCTCCATCAAAATAGTATTAAATCTAATATTTTCAATTTAAATCTCAAAGGATTGATCCATATCAGGTATGGCAATGTTGTTAAAGCCAGGGCCTGTCTTCAAGCTATCTGCCAGGGCTTGTGCGGATTCTATTTCGCCATGTACGATGAAGGTGTGTGCGGGTTTTTTCTCCATGGCCCCGGCCCAGGCCAGCAACTCATCACGGTCGGCATGACCACTGAATCCGGTGATGACTTCCACATCTGCTTTTACGGAAAATTCTTCGCCAAATATTCTTACTGTCGGTTCTTTATTGACTATGCGGCGGCCCAAGGTATTCGGGGCCTGCCAGCCGCTTACCAGGATGGTGTTTCTGGAGTCGCTTATCCTGCTGCGTAAATGGTGCAGTATGCGGCCGCCTTCCATCATGCCACTGGCACTGATAATCACTGCCGGTTCGTTCAGGGTGTTGAGCCTTTTAGACTGTTCGACATTCTGGGTAAAATTAAGGGTTTCAAAACCAAACGGATTGGAGTGATTGCCGTTTAAAAGAAAAGCACGTATTTCCGAATCATAACATTCCGGGTGCATGCGGAAGATTTCGGTTGTATTGGTTGCCAGGGGGCTGTCAACGTAAATAGGGATGTCCGGAATGAGACGCTGGTCATAAAGTTTATGCAGGGCATAAACAATTTGCTGTGTGCGCCCTACTGCAAAGGCCGGAATCAGCAGAACTCCACCCCGGTTATAAGTGTCATTAATTATACGCTCCAGGTCTTTTTCAGATTCGGGATAGGGTGGATGCAAGCGGTTGCCATAGGTGCTTTCCATTAAAAGGACATCCGCACCTTCGATCAGATGGGTGGGATTGCGAATGATCGGGATACCTTCCCGTCCTATATCGCCGCTGAATACAAGCCGGTATTCACGACCACTTTCCCTGTCATTAATATCAAGAACTACATGGGTTGAGCCCAGCATATGTCCGGCATCGACCATTGTCAGGCTGACACCCGGAACAATTTCATGTCTGCGGTTGTAACTGATGCCGATGAAGTTCTGCATGGCATTGACCACATCCTCTTTTGTATAGAGAGGCTCAAATAAGTTCTTACCCTGTTTTTTTCGCTTTTTATTAACATAGATGACATCCTTTTCCTGGATGTAAGCACTGTCTAAAAGCATGATAGAGCAGAGGTCGCGTGTGGCCGAAGTGCAGTAAATATCACCTGAAAAACCGTTCTTGACCAGGCAGGGTATATTACCGGAATGATCGATATGGGCATGGGAGAGTACCAGGGCATCCACGCTGGAACCGTCACAGGGACCCTTGCGGTTGAGTTCAAACGCCGCCTTGCGTTTGCCCTGGAAAAGCCCACAGTCAAGCATTATGCGATGGTCATTGACGTCAATGACATGTTGGGAACCTGTCACGGTTTTTGCTGCGCCATGAAATGTTATTTTCATTATTTTTCCCTGATTGAAGGCTTTGACTTGTTCAGTTCGTAAATCAACAATTACATATAACTAGCCTGGATATTTCACGAGTTGATTTGTGCCACTAATATTAACACTATACACAATACACAACGATTTCTGTTCTATTCATGAAATATTCAGGGTAAATTGCTTGAATAACTCTGTCAAACAAAAAACAATGCGGTTATTTTATAAGAAACTGCGGGAAATTGTAAAAGGAATTCTGCCGGAAGAATTGTAGCGGAAAGAGAGGGGGATTTCTCAGGGGAGCAGGTAAAATCCCAGGGCTTTATTGTACTCATGGGCATGGATAAATTCACAGCCCACAAAGTTGGCGCTGACTATTCTTACCACAACCTGTTTCTTGATGACCGAGGAATGGGTATCGTCTAGGGTGAAAGTCACATCGAGCGTATGCTTTTTTTCTATGCGGTTTCCACCAATTGCCTCAAACCCGATGCCCCCCATAGATACATCTTTGACAATCATCATGCCGATTTCGTTGTTCAGGGAGGTATTTATATAGCTGCCCTTCAGATTGGTGCTCCTGCGGTACATTTTTCTGAGTTCCAGGCTGACCGTATAGGATTTCTGGCAGGAACATTTGACCTTTATGACCTTTTTTTTTTCTTTAAATCTCTGAACAGATACGGTACGGGCATGTCCGCAAGAGGGGCATTTAACAACTGTGGTGCCATCCTCTCTGACAAATGCCTTTTGCGGTGCCGTCATATTTCTTTCCTTGCTTGTTTCAATTCTAAATTAACAATACGCCAGAGCATGAAATCGCGGCTGGAAATTTTCAAGAATAGCGGGAATCATACATTTTTCAACCAGAAAGAAATTTCCTTATCAATGATCTCAGATGAGCCTATATTAAATTCCAAAAGCCGCCTTAGGTGGGTCATTGTTTCAGTATCTTCACCAATAAATCTAAAGCCCAATCTGTTTTTTCCTCGATGGACAAGATCAACATCAAACTGCAGGGTAATTTCAGAGCCTGAAAGGTGAATTGAAAGTTCACAAATATCGCCCTCTTTAAACGGAATGGTTCCTTTCCCGTGGATTAAGGCGCCTTGAAGAGAGATATTTAAAAGTTCCCCGTGATATTTTTTTTCGCTGCAATTAATTTCAGCTTCAGTTGCAAAGGGAATACGTTGAAAATTGCGTCTTTCTGCTGATCAATTTAGATTTATGAACGTTCTTAAAAATTTTAAGGTGGGCAGTGGACATCTTAACCCAACAATAAAAAAAGAAATCAACTTTAAAATTTAGTGGTTAAGCTCAAGGCACAATCACGCAGAGAACATCATTTTTCGCCACCTGATCACCCACACCCAGATTGATCTTCTTGATGGTGCCGCTGATCGGAGATGGAAGAGCATTCTCCATCTTCATCGCCTCAAGGATCAGTATGGTTTCACCCTCGTTTACCCGGTCGCCCTCTTTTTTGTCAACGCCGACAATCATGCCCGGCATAGGTGCGATTAACGGCGTGCCTTCTTCATCGTCAGAACTTGCCGGGGCCGCTTTTGCAGCCACAGGCTTTGTCGCCTCCTTGGGCGGGGCTGGCGCAGCTGGTGCAGGGGCTGCAGCAGCTACAGGAGCAGGTCTTGGGGCAAATTGTGCAACTGAACTGATACTTAGAGGTCCTCCGGTATCTTCAACCTCTACTGCAAAATATTCACCGTCAACCAGTACATTGAATTTACGGAGATTATCACCCATTTCAGGAACGGTTTTCTCTATCTTCTCCACGAGTTTCCCGGCTTTGGCCTTGGCAATCAGTTCTTTTTCCGTCTTTACTTCCTCCAGAGTGCGGGGTTTGACTTCAGGGGGAACCTCCTCCAGACCGTATTTCCACTTTAGAAACCGTATGCCGGTCACCGGATAGATGGCATAGATCAATTCATCGTCAAGGTCTTTAGCCAGTTCCTTGATTTCTTCCCGGGCCTTCTCAAGTTCAGGCTCAAGGACTTCAGCAGGCCTGCAGCTGATCGGTTCTTCTCCCCTCGGGTAACCCTTTAATGCCTTTTTCTGTACCTCTGGATTTATTGGTACTGCAGTCTTGCCGTATAGACCGTAGCACAGGTCTTTAACCTGTCCGGTGATCATCTTATACCGTTCACCATCTTCATCGAACAGCACGTTGTTGACCGTCTGGGTGCCGACAATCTGGCTGGTAGGTGTAACCAGAGGAATCTGGCCAAGGTCTTTTCTTACCCTGGGCAGCTCGGCAAAGACCTGATCAAGTTTTTCCAGGGCATCCATTTCTTTCAGCTGGTTTACCAGGTTTGACAGCATCCCTCCCGGGGTCTGGTGAAGAAGCACATTGATGTCAATTATCGATACCTTGGTGTCATTGAGAAGATGTCTGTATTTGGGCAGGATATCTTTTTCAAGTATTTCATTAATCTGCGCCAGGAGATTGATATCAAAACCGGTATCCCGGTTGGTTCCGAGCAGGGACATGACCAGGGGCTCTACCGCAGGATGTGATGTCCGGTAGGCAAATGGGGACATGCAGGTATCAACAATATCCACTCCGGCTTCTATTGCCTTGAGGTGGGTCATGGGGGCCATGCCGGATGTGAAGTGACTGTGGAGGTGCAGGGGAGTCTTGACAGTAGCCTTTAATGCCGAGAACAGGGCAAAGGCATCATAGGGTGCCATGAGGCCGGCCATGTCCTTGACACAGATACTGTCTGCACCCATTGCCTCCAACTCTTTAGCCTTGGCAACATAATAGTCCAGGGTATATACATCGCCACCCATCCTCGGCTCTGTCATAGAATAACAAATGCATCCCTGGAAGTGCTTGCCTGCTTTCTTGATGCCCTTGACAACCGTTTCAAAATTCCTGTAGTCGTTCAATGCGTCAAACGTTCTGAAAATATCCATACCATTGGCTGCGGCCCGGTCAACAAAGGCCTCGGCAACGTCATCGGCATAATTCCTGTAGCCTACGAGGTTCTGGGCCCTGAGCAGCATTGAAAACGGCGTCTTTTTTATATAACGCTTTAATGTCCTGATTCTCTCCCATGGATCCTCGTTCAGAAAACGGTGCATGGCATCAAAGGTAGCTCCGCCCCATGTTTCCAGGGCCCAGAAACCAACCTGGTCCATCAACTCCGCCACAGGAATCATATCCTCGGTTCTACCCCTGGTGGCAAAAAGGGACTGGTAGCCGTCGCGCAGGGTTAAATCCATAACCTTTACAGGGGTTTCTGCTGCTGGACGGTCTTTGTTGTAATCCATCTTGGTGTTCTTTACGAGAATGTCACTACTCATGATAGTATCCCTATTGATAATAATTTATTACCCTTTCCAGCCTGGAAAGAGTCTCATCTGCGCCATGCTCCGCAGCATCATCTGAGACTGGCGGCCGCTGAAATTCCAGAAACCTTCCGGGGCTGGAGGTGCAGGGCTGCTTTCAGGCAGGATGGTGCAGGCTTCTTCAGCCTGCAGATAATATAAAACCGCTGTCATGGCGGCTATTTTCTTTTTATTGTCTTCCATAGTAGTCAATAAGCAGGCATTTCCCCTGGTAGATTTTTCTATGAAAAAGTGCCAATGCAGTTACGAAGATATAAATGCTGTTAATTCCCAAGCTGAACATATGTTGCATATTCAGTGGGCTTGCCGGTAATGATATCGATCTTGTCTTCGAGGATTTTCCTTTCCTGGCTGGCGAGCCATTTGTTCCAGTCATCTACAGATTCCCACGTGCTGATCACCAGATATTCTCCCGGCCTGTCTATGCACTTTAAAGTCTCACCGCTGATGTAACCGGTCTGTTTCATGGCATGCGCCCTTAACTCAATGATCAACGGCCTTATAGCCGGCGCCACCTCCTGTGCAATGGATCGTGTGATCAAAATTTTTACAGCCATACTTTTCCTCCAGTTGCTTACGCAAAATATATTGCAGGTCTATAAAGGTATATTGCCATGTTTCTTCATTGGGTTGGTATCGCGCTTGTTTTTTAAAAGTTGCAGGGCCTTGATGATACGGAAGCGGGTCCGGGCCGGTTCAATAATATCATCAATATATCCGCGCTTGGCAGCAACGAAAGGATTGACCACCGCCTCAGCGTATTCCTGCTCTTTTTGCTTCAGGTATGCCTGGGGGTCGTCGGTCTTTTTTGATTCCCTGGCATGGAGTACTTCGACCGCACCCTTGGCACCCATCACTGCAATCTCAGCTGTGGGCCAGGCATAATTGATGTCACCCCGCAAATGCTTGGATGACATGACGCAGTAGGCGCCTCCGTATGCCTTGCGGGTGATAACCGTAACTTTGGGGATGGTGGCCTCAGCAAAGGCATAGAGCATTTTCGCACCATTCCTGATCACCCCTCCGTATTCCTGTACTGTTCCGGGGAGAAATCCCGGCACGTCAACAAAAGTCACCACCGGGATATTAAAACAGTCACAGAAACGCACGAATCTGGCGCCTTTTACCGACGAGTCAATATCAAGCACCCCGGCCAGAAATTCAGACTGGTTGGCAACGATACCAACCGGGTAACCGTCGTATCTCGCAAAGCCGATAACCAGGTTCGGGGCAAATTCTCCCATGACTTCCAAAAAGTCACCATGGTCTACGGTCCGTTGGATGACCTCTTTCATATCATAAGAAACATTGGGGTTATCCGGGATAATCTGGTTGAGAAATTCGTCCCTTCTTTCCGGTGGATCGTCACAGTCAATGACCGGCGGACTTTCCATGTTGTTCTGGGGCATGTAGGAGAGAAGCTTTTTAATATATTCAATAGCATCAGCGCCTGAATCCGCCGCATAATGGATGACGCCGCTTTTCGTGGCATGGACCGTGGCGCCGCCAAGTTCCTCAACGGTTACATCTTCATGGGTCACGGATTTAACAACCTTGGGGCCCGTGAGAAACATGTAACTGTTGTTTTTGACCATGATGGAAAAATCGGTCAGCGCCGGAGAATAGACCGCTCCACCGGCACATGGGCCGAAAATTGCGGAAATCTGCGGAATAACTCCTGAACTCATTACATTACGCAAAAATATATCCGTATAGCCGGCCAGACTCTCAATACCTTCCTGGATTCTTGCACCACCCGAATCGTTCATGCCAATAACCGGGGCTCCGTTCTTCATGGCCAGGTCCATGATCTTGCAGACTTTTTCGGCAAATGTCTCTGAAAGTGAACCGCCAAACACGGTGAAATCCTGGGAAAACACATAAACAACCCGGCCGTTTATAGTGCCATAGCCGGTGATCACCCCGTCCCCCAGGAACTCTTTTCCTTCCATGTCGAATTGGACACAACGGTGGGTCTTGAACATATCGAATTCTTCAAAGCTGCCTTCATCAAGCAGCATCTCGACCCTTTCCCTGGCAGTCATCCTGCCCTTGGCATGCTGCTTGTCGATGCGCTCCTGACCGCCTCCCAAACGGGCCAGAGCCCTCATTTTTATAAGCTTTTCAAAATCGTCACTCATGTTTTCTCCTCTGCTTCTATTGGAATATTTCTTTATATCTGCCTGTTAGGGTATCAGTTTTTTTTTGAACAGAATTCCGTTAACACGCCATGGGTGGATTTTGGATGCAGGAATGCAACCAGTTTGCCGCCGGCACCCTCAATCGGAGTTTCATGGATAAGACGGCAACCGCTTTTCTGAGCCTGTTTGATCTGGCCTTCAATGTCATCTGTCTTGTAAGCCACATGGTGAATGCCCTCCCCGTTTCTTTCAAGGAATTTGGCAATGGGGCTTTCCTCCGAAGTTGGCTCCAGCAGTTCAATATGAATTTCACCCACAGCAAAAAAAGCTGTTTTTACCTTTTGGGATTCAACTGTCTCCTCGCCCTCGCATGGCAAACCGAG
>JBDLJI010000051.1:0-10550 GCA_039714455.1 Thermodesulfobacteriota bacterium | reverse complement strand
TAACCGTTTACCCGTTGATTTCAGAGTAGATTATATCCATTCCGGGGATTACATGATTTCCTGCAGCAAGGATATTTCCATGGATGGTATGTTCATCAATACAGATTCTTCGCCTCCCGTTGGTACTCATGTGAATCTTATATTTCCGGTTGCGGACCATCTTGATGTGGAGGTTGCCGCACTCGTTGTCTGGAGCAGAAAAAAAAGTAGTTATCAGAAACCTGGTATGGGCGTCCAGTTTCTCTCTCCTCTGCCACAGACTGTCAAAAAGAACTTTTTGAAAGATATTGACCGTATCGTTATTCTGAGCGAGAAGGGAATATCCGCATAAAAAAGGCTCATTTTTTCAGGTTGTATCTTTTATCAGCCGCAAGGCTTATTGCGCCAGTCGGTCGACTAATTTTCCCAATACAGTTGAAAAGTTTCCTTCCAGAGTAATTGTAGTCAAGTGATTCAGGGTTGGCTCTTTATTGATTTCGATGATTTTTCCCCCATTACTATGAATGTGGTGAGGAATACGGGCTGCCGGTTCCACCTGGCATGAGGTGCCTGCAACCAGAAGAAGATCTGCGGTGGCAAGCATTTGCTGGGTTTTGACAAGGACCATATCCGGGATGAGTTCATCGAAAAAAACAATATCCGGTTTGAGGATTGCATCACAGGCGGCACAATGCGGGGGCAGTGAACATTCTTTCACATGGGCAAGGGAATAACTCTCTCCACATGCAAGGCAGGAGAATGTGTCCAGTGAACCATGAAATTCAACGACATTCTTGCTGCCGCCCTTTTGGTGCAGGCCGTCAATATTCTGGGTGATGATCCCGGTTAACATCCCTTTTTTTTCAAGAATTGCCATTCCTTTATGGCCTGTGTTCGGCTCAGCATTTACAATTCTCAAAAGACTCGCAAGCATTTGCCATACCTTTTCCGGATCTGCTAAAAAAGCACCCATAGTTCCATATTCAAATGGATCGTAACGGGACCAGAGGCCGTTTTTTCCTCTGAAGTCAGGGATGCCGCTTTCAGTACTGACCCCGGCCCCAGTCAAGGCCACTGCATTATGCGACTGCTTCAGGAGGGCAATGGTTTTATCAAAAATGTCTTCAGGCATGATAATTTGCACATTTCTATTTTTTCCTTCTTTTAGCCCTGATACCGCATATTTTGTTGATGAACTGCTTGATAACCGAAAAATACATTTCGCCCGCCCTGGCGATAATAGTGTTGTGCGTAGCTCCAGGGACAACCTGAAGGTCTTTAAAACGGGCAGTAGACTCGGCCTGGAGAATAGCTGCAGAGTTGACCGGTATGATTTCGTCATATTGGCCGTGGATGATAAGGGTCGGCTTCGTGAAAGTGGAAATTTTTCGTACATTGCGGAATCCGTCATTCTCTGTAATCCCCAGTCCCGCAATATCTACCCCTAGTTTCATAAGCAGAGGCAGAGAGGTGGCAAAGCCGCTTTCAATTATCAGCCCTGCAATATCCTCAGAATGGGAGGAGGCAAGTTCAATTGCTGCAGCCGAACCGAGAGAGCGTCCCATGATGACAAGAGGGCCGGTGTGCTCAGCTTCAGTCAGCCATTTTTTTGCCGTATCAAGAACGATATGAGCGTCTCCAAGCATTGAGGTTACTGTGGGGCTGCCCGTACTCCTGCCGTAGCCGCGATAATCCACTGCCAGAAAATTCATGCCGTGTTTGTTGTAATAAGGGCCTATTTCATCATAATCGCTTACAATTTCACCGTTGCCATGAAAGAATAGAACGTTCGGGTCCTCATTGGAAGCAAGATGAAATCTTGCATGGACCTGAATTCCTTCATCTACAGCTATGTCAACGTCCACTGCATTATGTGGTGGTGGGGCAGGGAGGCCATCCCGGCGCGGGTGGAATATTGCCTGCAGCACTCCCGGTTGGTCGAGTTTACTGTAATCATAAGATGTATTAGTCATGCCATTCTCCGGTTATGAGTCAAAGCGTAAAATATTATAGGGGTATATTAATTTTTCTTGCAAATATTTTTAAATATGGCTGAGTTGTTTATACAATAACTTTAAATAGAATTTCATAAATATTTATAGTCTATGAAAAAAGCCTGGCAAAAGTTTTTTACAAGGTTCTCCATAGGAGATATAAGTTTTTTTATACTCCGGCTGGCAACAATTTTTGGCGGCATAATCTGGCTCAGCCTGGCGCCCCTGTCACCAGATGAATCAACTAAGCTTGTAAAGGCCCTTCTCTCCTTTTCTGCCTACAGTATACTCCTCTATCTCTTTATCCTGACCAGTTCGGCACGGCTTGCCACCATTTATGTGATTTCACTTGTCCTGGACTTGTTGTTTGTGTTTGCGCTTGTCAACCTTCACTCTGACTTCACCAACAGCTTTTTTCTCGGTTACTATATGCTTACTGCTCTGCACTCTTTTTATTTTGGTGTTACTTTTGGCCTTTTTGTCGCTGTAATTTCCTGTTTTCTCTATTTTCTGAACATTCAACCCCTATTAGGGCATATACATTGGACTGACCTGGGATTGCGCATGGTGTTCCTTTTTCCCATTGCTATTCCTCTGGGATTGCTTTCGCAGAATCTCCGTAAAAAGACTCATGAGATCAAGCGGCTCAATTTGCAGCTTGAAAACTCCCTTGATAATCTCACCCGCATGCAGGAAAAGCTTGTCGAGCATGAGAAACTCTCAGCCCTTGGCCGGTTCACTGCAGATGTGGCCCATGAGATCAGAAATCCTTTAACAGCCCTGGGCGGCATTGCTCGTCGTCTTGAGAAGCGATTGCCTGGCGGAACGAAAGAGAAGAGATACAGTGACTTGATCGTAGCCGAAGCAACCAGGCTTGAGAGTATACTCAGGGATGTCCTGACATATTCAGAGAAAGAGGAAAATCATTTTGAAAGGCACGACTTGAATAGACCTGTAGCCGAGTCTGCGCCTTTTTTCTGTGATACCTGCCATGAGAAGAAGATTAAACTTGTTGAAAATTATGCAGAGGATCTGCCGCAAATTTATATGCATCCGGATCATGTCGAGCAGGCAGTCGGCAATATCATAATCAACGGTATTGAGGCCATGGAGCAAGGTGGTACTCTCTCCATTAACACCGGGATGGAAGAGGAAAACGGCATCAAGTGGCTTACTGTTACGATAAGTGATACCGGCGAAGGGATACCGCAAGACTCGCTGGCCTATATTTTTGAACCCTTTCATTCAACCAAGAAAACAGGAATCGGGACCGGACTCGGCTTACCAATTTCGCATAAGATCATGGAAGAACACCGAGGTTTTATCAGGGTTGAAAGCGACCCGGACAAAGGCAGCAGGTTTAAACTTTTCTTTCCTTATCAGAGTGAGGCAGAGGACCAGAAAACACCGTGCTGGAAATTTATCGGCTGCGGCATAAAAGAGGACTCAACCAGAAACTGCCCGGCTTATCCTTATTTCGGCAGGATATGTTATGGAGTTGCCGGAACGAAATGTGAACACGGTATTTCCGGTATTTATGCAGGGAAAATCGAAGAATGCGCTAAATGTCCGTTTTATCAGGAATTAACGGGTCTCAAATAAATTTATACAACTGTAAATACATTACAAATGCCTGAATATCTCTGGACAGGACAGTCAAGCTGTTACGATAGCAATGGTACTGTTGTACCCTGCAGAGAAAGTGGTCAAGACGGTGAGTTTCGAACCGGTATGCCCTGGCCTGAGGAGAGGTTTTCTGTTAACGGTGAACTTGTACTGGACAATCTCACCGGGTTGCAATGGTTGAAGAATGCCAATATTGGAGAGTTTCCCGTAACCTGGCAGGAGGCTCTTGATTATGCAGCCTGGATGAACAGGGAAAATATTGCGGGTCATGCAGATTGGCGGATGCCTAACAGGAGGGAACTCAGAAGTCTTATGGCATTTGAGGCGAGAAAACCGGCACTGCCTGCAGGCCATCCTTTTGAGAATGCCTTTTTAGGCTGGTACTGGACTTCCACTACTGCGACGATTCATCCTGGCTATGCCTGGTATGTACATATGGAAGGAGCACGAATGTTCTTTGGGCGCAAGGACCAGTATTGTCTTTTTTGGCCGGTATGTGGAGAGGGCAGAGCAGTTCTGTATCAAACCGGGCAGAAAAAGTGTTATGACGCTGAGGGTAATGAAATAAACTGTCAGGGAACAGGCCAGGATGGAGACCTGCAGATAGGATTGAGTTGGCCTGAACCCCGCTTTGTTGTTCAACAGGCGGTGGTTCTGGACAAGCTTACAGGTCTATACTGGCTGCAGGATGCGAATGTGAACGCCACAACAATGGATTGGTCCGAAACGCTCGATTCTGTAAAAAAACTTGATCTTCTTTCGCCTCAAACGTCTATACGATGGAGAATGCCTACTATCAATGAACTGGAGTCACTTGTAGACTGCTCCAGGCATACCCCTGCTTTACCGGCAGACCATCCTTTTGAAAATGTCAGGGATGTCTACTGGTCTTCAACCAGCAGCTTCTTTGAACCTGATTGGGCCTGGGCCTTATATTTCAATAAAGGAGCCACCGGCGTCGGATTCAAGCTGGAAAAAGGCTTTCATCTCTGGCCGGTGGCTTCGAAAGTAGAATAAGAGGTAGGTTTTTAGCCCGCAGTCACACATTTCAGCATTGAATAGTGAATGTTGACAGGCTGAGGGCATGGAAGATGGTATGCGGCGTCTCGGCTTGCGAGAAATCCGGGTTAGTCGGCCTTGAAAAAGGCATTGGCATTGGCGCCGCAAACCGGGCATTTTTCCGGGGCTTCTTTTTCATGGGTATGGCCGCATACCGAGCAGATGTAATAATCACATTCTTCCATGTTATCCATGCTGTCCAGGGCTTTCTGATACAGGGATGCATGTTCCTTTTCCACCTCATTGGCATAGGAAAACGATCTTGCCGCTGACTTGTGTCCTTCTTCTTCTGCAGCCTTAATCATATCAGGATACATGTTCTCGAACTCATGGGTTTCGCCGGCCATAGCCTCAGCAAGGTTTTCCTTGGTAGACCGGATGCCCCCCATTGCTCTCAGGTGGGCATGGGCATGGACAGTTTCAGCTGCTGCCGCTGCCCGGAAAAGTTTTGCAGCCTGGGGATAACCATCCCTTTCCGCCTGCTTGGCAAAAGCGAGATATTTTCTGTTGGCCTGTGATTCACCTGCAAACGCCTCAGCCAGATTCTGCTCTGTTGTACTCATGGTTTCCTCCTTGTGTTTTGTTCAAAAATTAAAATGATAATCGTTCTCAAAAACTCTCGCAACCCTAATTTTCATTATTGTTTTTTTCAGAGACTAGTTCAATAAGTGTTACCTCCGGGGGTGAAAGGAAACGGATCGGCGGACCCCATGTGCCGCTACCCCTGCTGACATAAAGAAAACAATGGTCCATCGGGTTCAGGATACCCCAGTGGATTGGAAAATAGAGCAGAGTGATAATATTGAAGGGAAATATCTGTCCCTTGTGAGTGTGGCCGGAAAGCTGCAGATCAAAAAGCCCCAGACTTTTCTGGTCCACTTCAGGGCGGTGTTTAAGCAGCAGGGTGAATTTTTTTCGATCCAGCACTTTCAGCATCGCCTCCTCAGATATTTCAGCTGATTTGTTAAAATATCTCCGTGTCCGGTCATCAACTCCAGCAATATTAAAATAATCTGTTACGCTCACCCCTTCGTTTCTTAAGATCGTAAATCCGGCCTTTTGGGTGAAAGCCAGTGAATCCTGTAGGCCGGCATAAAATTCATGGTTACCTGTAACAGCATATTTGCCATAGCGGGGCTTGATACTCTGCAGCATCTCAGCCAACCCGTCCAGCTTATTAATCTGTCCATCCACAAGATCTCCTGTCGAGACCAGGATATCAGGGTCGGCCTTTTGCACGGCCTCCAGGATTTTTTTCAAGCGTCTGTGCCGGACAATAAGTCCAAGGTGTACGTCTGAAATCTGGACAACCCTCAGACCGCTCAGAGAAGCCGGTATCTTTTTACTGGCAAGGGTAACCTTTTCAAGCTTTATGTCCCAGGCCTCAAAAGCACCCACGACCGAAATGACCAGGGAAAAAATGAGAGGGATGTAAAAGGCCGGCTTCGGATTAATTTGCAGCAGCAGTTTTTTGTGCAGGAGAAGACTTGTAAGCGAGATAAGAATGCGGTAGCCGTCAACTGCGAGAGAGGCGGCCACGAAAAGAAAGACGATACCCATCCAGGTATAACCGAAATAGGCGAGAAACATGGCCAGCTGGTCGTAGCCGCTGCGCTCGGAAATCCTGACAAGAATCGGCGCTGCGATCATGACAAGCAAGAAGGCTGCAAGAAGGAAAAAGGCCCATCCGGGCAGAGAAAATGCAGCTTTTGCCTTCAGAAAAAAATAGAGGTGGAAAGCACCATATATGAGTAAGAAACTCAGCAGGAAAAGAGACATATATATCTGTCAATCATTATAATGTTCTTCCAGGCAATCCGGGCAGATACCGTGGCTGAATTCAGCTTTTGTGTGTTGTGAGACATAGGCCTCAACCTGATTCCAGAACCCCTTGTCATCACGGATTTTTTTGCAAAATGAGCAGATTGGAACTATTCCCTGCAATGTTTTTATTTCATGCAGTGCTTCCTGCAAATTTTTTATGAGTTCCTGTTGCTCTCTTTCTTTTTTATCCAACATATGGCCTGCTGTATAAATAATAAGACTGCCGAGCAAGGCAGCAATGCCATAACCAAATATTAATGATAAATAATCTGCTTGCGGGGAAAAGGGTAAAACTACACTGATCCCGCCTCGTATATCTCCTTCCTGGTAACCCTGTTTGGCATGGCATTTAAGGCAACTGCGCTTGGTAACAAGAGGAGCCATATAACGGAAGCTCTGTGAACCGTCCTGAATAAAACCACCCTGTTCCTTGCTCCCTTTTTCAAATGATTCAAGCCATACCCTTTCCCAGTCTGAAGGTTTATTGCCTGGGCGTATTGGTTTGAGGCTTGTAATGTGAAACTGAACACCATTTTCCTGGGAAGCAATTTCTGCAATTTGGCGGGTCATAAAAGCAGGGTTGACCTTCGTCAGCTTTATTCCTTCCATGGTTTCAAGGTCCCGGAGTGGGTCATCCAGGTAAGGGTTGGGTTGGGTGTTTTCTGTTATTGGGACGTATACTCCACCGTGAGCGGCATTCCATGCCCGACTGATAACTATCTGGTTTAAAAATGCCCGCGCGGTCTGGAAAGCAAGATCATTATGCGCTCTTGTTTCATTGGCATAATTTTTTCCAAAAGCAGCACCCACGATGGTCAGCCAGAAAAAAATTATAATATAGCTTTTTGTCTTCATGCTGGTTGTGGTGTTTGGGCCCTTTGAACTGGAACCTTAGATTGTTATGCAACCTAGCAGGTATTTTGTGGTTCTCATTCTTAATTGTACATGATTGTTATCCGCCCAGGTAGGCCTTTTTTACCTCAGGATTATTTAGCAGATTTTCAGATGGGCCTTCGAGGGCCAGGTGGCCGTTTTCAAGCACATAGGCACGCCTGGCAAATTTAAGAGCCAGTCGGGCATTTTGCTCGACGAGCAGGATCGTTGTGCCTTCCCTGTTTATTTCCTTGAGAGCTTCAAACATGGAAAGCATGAGAAGTGGTGCCAGCCCCATGGAAGGTTCATCCAGAAGCATTAACCTGCGGCCGCTCATATAGGCCCTGCCCACAGCAAGCATCTGCTGCTCGCCGCCGCTTAGGGTGCCTGACATTTGGGATATTCGTTCCTTGAGCCTGGGGAAAATGGAAAAGACCTGTTCGATATCTTGTGCAATCCTGTCTTTATCCTTGCGGGCAAAGGTTGCCAGTCTCAGGTTTTCCATCACAGTCAGGTTGCCGAACAGGCGGCGCCCTTCAGGTACATGGGAAATGCCCAGTTCGCTGACAACTTTATCGGGTTGATACTGCAGCAGGTTCTTGCCCTCAAAGTTTATGACAGACCCATTGTCGGCAGGAAGCAATCGGGATATGGCGCGTAATGTTGTGCTTTTACCGGCACCGTTGGCCCCGATGATACAGACGGTTTCACCCCTGTCGATACTAAAATCAATGCCGTGGAGCGCCTTGATCTTGCCATAGGAGACCTGCAGGTTTTTGATTTCCAGCTGCATCAGGTGACATCCTCCTTGCCGAGATAGGCCTCGATAACGTGCGGGTTATTCTTGATCTCGTCAGGTGTCCCCTCAGCAATAACTTCTCCGAATACAAGGGTCTGTATTCTTTCACACAAATCCATAACGAATTTCAAGCGGTGCTCGATGAGAAAAATCGCAACATCAAAATCCTGGTGCACTTTTCTGATTATGGTAATCATGCGGTTGAGTTCATCAGGTGTCATTCCGGCCGTGGGTTCATCCAGCAAAAGGACCTTCGGGTTTGTCGCCATGGCACGCGCCATTTCTAAACGTCTCTGGGCGCCGTACGGCAGACTGACAGCAAGCTGTGAGTTGAACTGTGCTACGTTAAATGTTTCCAGCAGATGCATGGCCTTGGAGGTAATACGTCTTTCTTCCTTGTGGCAGCGTCTGGAACCGAAAAAAGCACCCAGAACCCCATATTCCAGTTGGGAGTAACAGGCCATTTTTACATGTTCCAGAACAGTCATATGCCGCCAGAGCAAAAGATTCTGAAAGGTGCGGCCCAAGCCCATGGAGGCAATCTTATGGGGATAATGGCCGATGAGGTTGTGGCCGTTCAGTTCAATATTCCCCTCTGTGGGGGTGTGGATGCCTGAGATGAGGTTGAATATTGTGGTTTTACCGGCACCGTTCGGCCCGATAAGTCCCACGATATGACCCTGTTCGAGGATGAGATTGTAGTTGTGGACAGCTCTTAATCCCCCGAAATAATGAGTCATGTTGTCAACCCGCAGCAGTGTCATGTTATTGTTCCTCAATCCTTTTCTTTTTGGGCTTCATGAGCTCTTTGGGGTTGAATTCGGTAAAGGCAATAAGGCCTGTGGGGCGAAAGAGCATAACCAGGATGAGCAGCAGTGGGATGATGATCCATTTATAGATTTCCAGAGGGCGCAAGGCCTCGCTTAAAATGCTGATGCTGACCGCACCCACAATGGAGCCGGTGACAGAATTAAGGCCCCCGAAATAAACCATGGCCAGAATTTCGGCCAATCGCTGGATGCCGAATGATCCCGGATTTACATAGCGCAGAACATGGGCAAAAAGCCCGCCTGCCACACCGGCCCAGAAAGCTCCGAACATGAAGGCAATAATCTTTGTCTTACGCGTGTTTACTGTCATGACTTCGGCTGCCAACTCATTATCACGCACGGCATTCAAGGCCTTGCCCATTGTTGAGCGCACGAAATTGTTGATGATCCAGATGCACAGGACCATGACAATGAAGACCATGGGCAGGTTGGAATAATCCGGCTGGCTGGACATGCCCCGTGGACCGCCTATGAATTCAAGGTTCTCAATAAGGCTTTTGACGATAAAGAGAAAGGCAAGTGATATGATTGCCAGGTAGTCTCCCCGGGTGCGGAATGAGGGTATGGCAATGACCAGCGCTCCCAGTGCGGCGATTAAGCCGCCGGCAATTAACGCCAGTGGGAAAAAATAAAGGCCAAGAGCTTCAGGAAGCAGGGCGTCTCCGAACAGCTTGTCATTGGCGAAAAGCAGCAGGGTAATAGTTGATGCGCCATAGGCACCCAGTGCCATGAAGCCCGGATGGGAGCAGGAAAATTCCCCCATATAACCGTTGATGACATTGATGCTGAGGGTCAGCATTATGGCGATCATGGTGAGTTTTAATACCAGCAGCCGGTAATCGCTCAGATCAGTCCAGAAGTGCATTGCGGTGTAGAAGAGGCCGAGATGTATGACGGCCCCGATGGAAACAGGACCCTTATCCAGGAAAGCAGCCAGCCTGTTGGCAGGTTCACGTAACAATTTAGCAATAAGCAGAATCGGCAGACCGTATACCAGGATCAGGTAGCCGATGGTACCCGGCATAAGCAGCGGTTTTTTGAGCACGGTGAGAAAGCCGAAAAGGACCGGGATTTTCGGCAGGCCAAGATAGTAGGATATGAGATCACCCAGGAAATACTCGATCAGGACAGCAGCAAACAGACCAAAAAGCCAGCCGATGAGGGGAATTCCGGCTAGCAGCTTTTGCAGCCATGCCCTGAATCCCTTTTTAGGTTGCTGTACTTTTGTGTTCTGTTCTTCCATTCTGTTCCGGCGTTCTCTTTAGTTGTCGAACCTGAATCCGTGAGCCATTGCTTACAATCTGAGTTGGGTCGAGTGCGCCTGGCCGAAGAAACCATGGGGCCGCAAGGTCAGTATGAGCAGAATGATGGAGTAGGCAATCACGTCCCGCAGGGTTGATGGGAATATCCAGGCAGCAAAGATCTCGATAAAGCCCAGCATAAAGCCGGCAAGGGCAGCACCGAGAATGGAACCCCTGCCGCCAAGGATAGCTGCGACAAAAGCTTTCCAACCAAGCAGGATGCCCATGTACGGATCCAGTACAGGGTAGGCGAGGCCGTACAGAA
>JBDLJI010000050.1:0-10786 GCA_039714455.1 Thermodesulfobacteriota bacterium | reverse complement strand
CCTGTTCAATTGCCTGCTCGACTGCATGTGCCGTTTCTATACGTTGCAGAAATACATAATCCGCACCGGCCTCGTACAGGGCACGACTGTCTGACAATTCAATCGCGTTCGCGATAATCACGGCACCCGGGTTTATGTGGCGTGCCGCCTCGACAAGTTTTCGATTCGTGGTGCCCTTCAGAACATCATCAGGGATCGTACAGGCAATCACCCTGGCCTTGTCGACGCCTGCATGATGCAGTGTCTCGGCATTACACAGATCACCGTACTTGACCGTTGCCCCCAGTGCAGCAATCTTCGGATGAAGATTGACATTGAAATCCACCACCAGCGTCTTCTCCAGTAGCTCGGGATGGTTTTTTCCAAGTTCATGCAACAGTGAAGAGGCTATTCGATGGAAACCCAGCAAGGCCAGACTATAGGATTCACCCTCGCCCGCCTCGATACTCGGAGGCTCCCTGAAGCCAAGCAGTGCCAGCACACCGGACAAGCGCTCATGAATCGCATCCGCCCGCTGGAACAATAACGGTGTCAACATGGCGGTAATGATAAAGGCGAAAATGATGGCGCTGTTCAGGTTATCCGATATCTGCCCGAGCTGCACACCAATAAACCCGATCACCAGGCTGAACTCTGAAATCTGCGCCAGTCGGACCGAGGTCACCATGGCATTGCGCCGGTCCAGACCGGTCACGTAGAGCAGAGGAAAGAAAATCACATAACGGGCCAGCAAGGCGAGCACAGCGAACAACCCTGCCAGCATTAGTACATCGACCCCATCCGGCATCGGGATACTCATCCCCAAGCCGACAAAAAACAGGGTCACAAAGAAATCCCTGACCACACTGACCTTGCTGATGATTTCGGTACTGTAGGGCAGATTGGCTATGGTGGCACCGGCAATGAGCGCACCCATTTCCGCACCAACGCTCATGTGCAAGTCAAACTTGAAGAACCAGTTCGTCAACACATCCAGATAGACACCCAGCAGAACGATTAAAAAGCACCAGGAGATCGACGCGGCAAACACAACCTCCGGCTTTTTCGCGACCCATTTAAATCCGATGGGAATAATAAAGCGGGCAATAAAGGCCGCCAGCAACACCAGTACGGCGATACCCAGAAATGACAGCAGTATCGGGCCGGCGGAGGGTGTCGCAAAGTTCGGCTGGACAGCGATCACAACAATGGCCCAGATATCCTGAAAGATCAGCAGACCCAGCGCAATCCGCCCCACTTCCGTATCCAGCTGAAAGGTTTCCTGGAAGAGCTTGACCACCAGCAGGGTTGAAGACGCCGCCACAACAAAGCCTATATATAAAGGCGCATAGCCAGCAGACAGCAATTCGCCACCGATACCTAGCCACACCAACAGCTTGGTGATCACAACACCAAACGCCACACACAGGGGGTACTGCAGCAATCCGGATACGATCAGGATCCGGCCACTGGCCAGCAATTTGCGAACATCGATCTCAAGACCAATCAGGTACAGCAACAGGATCAGTCCCAACTCTGAGATGGTTTCAATATTCCCCGGATCTGTGACCATCTCGGCGCCCACCGGCCCCACCACGACACCAGCCAGCAGGAAGGCGGCGATCTCGGGGATTTTCAGGCGCACGAAAACAATGGCCAGCAGGCCCGCCAGCACAATACAGATGCCGATATCGCGTACCAGTGAAGGCAGGCCCTCACCTGAAGCCAGCACGGTAGCAGGCACCATCATCAGCAGGAAGAACGTACCCAGCAAGCGGGGTAATGACACTCCAGTCATAACTCAGTCACGGCTCATCAGCTGCGATTACTCGCGGATGCCGCGACACTAAGGCAAAAGCGGGTTTGTTTTCAAGTGCTCGTACCTACGGACAGTATACACAGCCCGCGCAGCTCCCTATCCTGTTAAACAGAGAATAAACATTAATTAAGTACAGGAGAACCAGGATGGCAAACACCCGATCAAGGATGATGCAGAAGATTCACGATCAGCGCGGCGTGGACAAGCCGTCAGTCTCCGGTTTACTGGCACATATCGTCACATCTATGTTCAGCCAGGGAATGCTGTCACTGCTGGCCTTCGGTAGCGCAATTATCGCCCTTCTTGACTACAACAACATCCCTGCCGGCAACTACTTCGTCCCGCTGATCGCTAGCATCATCGTGCTGGCCTTCCTGAATGGCTGCAAGGCATGGCAGGAGGACCACAACACCTACCAGAAAGACCTGGCAGATGCCCGGCACACGTATCAGCCACGCACCTGACAGCGACCTGAACAGCTCGCCATCCAGAAATATTACCCTGTAAAATAAATTCGTTAAGCACAAAGAGCTTAATCCATATATTTTACAGCCTATACACAAGGAGATAAGATGTGAGTCAGTCTAATTCAGAAAAAACTTTATGGCTGTCAGGAAATGAAGCTATTGCCAGGGGCGCCTGGCAGGCTGGAGTCACAGTGGCCTCCGGATATCCGGGGACACCTTCGACAGAAATCCTGGAAAACTTAGTCAAATATGATGATGTATACTGCGAATGGGCGCCAAATGAAAAGGTTGCTCTGGAAGCTGCTTTAGGCGCCTGCTTTGCAGGCGCACGAGTCCTCGCCACTATGAAGCATGTTGGCCTCAACGTCGCCGCAGATCCGTTATTTACTTCCTCCTATACCGGGGTGCGCGGCGGGATTGTCATAGTTAACGCCGATGACCCGGAAATGCACAGTTCCCAGAATGAACAGGACAACCGCAATTATGCCTATGCCGCCAAGCTGCCCATGCTGGAACCCTGTGACCCTGCGGAGGCCAAGGAGTTTTTGAAGACAGCCTACTGGTTGAGCGAGGGATATGACACCCCGGTGATAGTGCGGACAACGACCCGAATCGCCCATGTCAAGGGCCAGGTGGCACCAGGAGAAAAATCAAGTTCGTCCGTGAGTCCTGAAATAGTCAAAGATGCTGCCAAGTTTGTCATGCTGCCGGCCAATGCCAGGAACAGGCGCAAATTTGTCACGGAACGCATGAAAAAACTTTCTGATTTTGCCGAGACCTTTCCGGAAAATCGTATTGAATGGGGTGACGGGACGAGAGGATTTATTACCAGCGGTATTTCCTACCTGTATGTCAAAGAGGCCTTTCCAGAGGCAGCGGTTTTAAAGCTGGGCATGGTTTGGCCCCTGCCGGAGAAGATGATCAGGAGCTTTGCCGAGCAGGTGGATGAGCTCTTTATCGTTGAGGAGCTTGATCCGTTTCTGGAATTGCACATCAAGGCCATGGGCATTCGGTGCCACGGCAAGGATCTGATCCCGGCCGAAGGCGAACTCAACCCGGCTGTCATCAGGAAAGCAATTACAGGGGAAGAATCTTCTAAGTTTGCTCCGGTTGCATTGCCGCCCCGGCCGCCGAATATGTGTCCGGGATGTCCGCACCGTGGTCTTTTTTATGCGCTTTCCAAGCAGAAGGTTTTTGTGGCGGGCGATATCGGCTGCTACACCCTCGGCTTTCTGCCGCCTTTATCCTCTATGGATTCATGTGTCTGCATGGGAGCTGGAGTATCTGCCGTGCACGGCATGGCTAAGGCTTTAGGCGAGGAAGGCATGGGTAAAGAAGTGGCGGTCATCGGTGACTCAACCTTTGTACATTCCGGTATCACCGGTCTTATCAACATTGTCTATAATGACAGCTATTCGACGGTCATAATTCTTGATAACCGAATCACGGCCATGACCGGCCAGCAGCCCAACGCTTCCTCCGGGACCAATATCAAGGGTGAACCTGCGCAGATGCTGAATTTCGAAGAACTCTGCAGGGCAATCGGTGTCAAGCATGTGATCACCGTTAATCCCCATGAGATGAGTGAAACGAAAAAAGTGCTGAAAGAGGAAATTAACCGGCCGGAACCCTCCGTGGTAATCAGCCGGGCACCCTGTGTTTTGATTCCCTCGGAAAAGAAGCGGGTAAAAGTGCCCTACTGGACCAAGATAGAGAACTGTACCGGCTGTAAGGCCTGCCTTGGTCTTGGCTGCCCAGCCATCCACTGGGTACCGGTAACTCCGGAAGAGGGAGCAAAGCTGGGTTTTAAAGAGAAGCAGAAGGGTCATTCTGAGATCAGTATTGAATTATGCAACGGCTGCGGACAGTGTGCGGAGCTTTGCAAATTTGACGCCATCACCATAAAGGAGGACAAATAATGAGTGAACAGGGAAATATTCTCTTTTGCGGCGTTGGAGGTCAGGGCATTCTGCTGGCCAGCGAGGTGACTGCTTACAGCCTGCTGGCTGCGGGAATGGATGTGAGGAAAAGCGAAGTGCATGGCATGGCCCAGCGCGGCGGCTCTGTTACTGCGCATCTGCGCTACGGGGATAAAGTTTATTCACCGCTGATCAGCCCGGGTGAAGCGGATATAGTTGTTGCCTTTGAGATGATGGAGGCGGTGCGCTATCTTCCATACTTACACAACGACAGCAAGATGATTGTAAACACCCATAAGATTCTTCCGCCGGCCATTGCCACGGGTAAGATGGACTACCCTGAAAACGTGTTGGACGAACTGACAAGCCGTGATATTCATCTTAAAGCGTTCGATGCCTTTGAGATTGCCAGAAGGGTTGGAGAGGTGAGGGCGGTCAATATTGTTATGGTAGGAGTGCTTTCCTCCTATCTGCCGATTGACGGGCAGGTGTATGTGGATGTTATGAATGAACGGATTCCCGAAAAATTCCGGGATGTCAATATCAAGGCCTTTCAGGAAGGCAGGAAGTTAGCAGCTCAAACAGGCTGAGGAGACAGGAATGATTTGGAACGAGGAACTTGAAACACTGCCAAGGGAGCAGCTGGAAAATTTACAGCTCAAAAGGTTGAAAGACCTGGTGGAGCGCAGTTATTACCGGGTGAAGCCCTACCGCGAAAAAATGGATGAGGCCGGCATAAAGCCGGAGCATATAAAATCTCTGGCTTATCTGCAGAATCTGCCTTTTACCACCAAGGATTTTTTGCGGGACAACTATCCTTTCGGTCTTTTTACCCTGCCCCTGGATCAGGTTGTCCGGGTGCATGCCTCCTCAGGCACAACAGGAAAACCAACGGTTGTCGGTTATACCAAGAGGGATATTGAAACCTGGGCCGAGGTCATGGCCCGGGCATTGGCATGCGCCGGTGTACACCGGGGTGATGTGGTGCATAATGCTTATGGGTACGGGTTATTCACCGGCGGGCTTGGGGCCCATTACGGGGCCGAGAAACTGGGCGCTACGGTTATCCCGATCTCAGGCGGCCAGACCAAGAGGCAGATCATGATTATGCAGGATTTCGGTTCCAATGTCCTGCTGGCCACGCCATCCTATGCCCTTAATATCGCCGATACCATGGCGGACATGGGCGTGGATGGTTCCTCGCTTTCGCTCCGGGTCGGTATTTTCGGCGCGGAACCATGGAGTGAGAATATGCGGGAAGAGGTGGAAAAAAAGCTGGGCCTGAAAGCCATTGATATTTACGGGTTGAGTGAAATTATCGGTCCGGGTGTATCCATGGAATGCATTGAGGCACAGCATGGCCTGCATATATTTGAGGATCATTTTATGCCGGAGATCATTGACCCTGACACCGGTGAAGTGCTGCCCATGGGTGAGGAAGGTGAACTTGTTTTCACTACACTGACAAAACAGGCCTTCCCGCTTATCCGTTACCGGACCAAGGATATCACCAGGCTTATTGCCGAGCCCTGTGTCTGCGGCAGAACTTTTGTGCGCATGGAAAAAATTACCGGCCGCACCGATGATATGCTGATCATTCGCGGGGTGAATGTCTTCCCCACCCAGGTCGAGCATGTACTGATGGGTGTTGAGGGGGTTGAACCCCATTACCAGATCATCGTCAACAGGGAAGGCTCAATGGATACCATGGAAGTCCAGGTCGAGGTGAGTGAGCAGCTTTTCTCCGATGAGGTGAAGAATCTGGAAAATTTAAGCAAACGGATCCAGGCGGAGATAAAAGATCTAATCGGTTCCACCTGCAAGATCACCCTGGTTGAGCCCAAAACCATCCAGAGAAGTGAAGGTAAAGCAAAACGGGTGATTGACAATCGTAACGTATAGTATTTAAAACAATACTGTTTGAATTAGCCTTTTTATGCAAAACAGTGTTGTCAACCAGTGATTCGAGTTCAGCGAGAGGTAGGATATGAAAGTTGATCAAATTGCCGTATTTCTGGAGAATAAATCCGGTCGTCTGGCTGCAATTACCAGGACCTTGAGTGACAGCAACATTAACATCCGCGCCCTTTCGGTGGCAGATACTGCCGATTTTGGTATTCTGCGCCTGATAGTGGATGATACCGACAAAGCGACAAGGGTTTTAAAAGACGAAGGCTTTACGGTCGGCAAGGCTGAAGTGATCGCAGTCGAGGTTGCTGACAAGCCCGGAGGACTTGCCAAGGTACTATCTGTGCTGCATGAAGCAGAGATAAATGTAGAG
The DNA here is from genome assembly GCA_039714455.1 of Thermodesulfobacteriota bacterium. Lineage (GTDB taxonomy): Bacteria > Desulfobacterota > Desulfobulbia > Desulfobulbales > BM004 > BM004. Next base: position 4,321 of record JBDLJI010000050.1, on the reverse strand, counting down.
TACATGTATGCCTTTGTTGAGAAGAGCAGCGAAAATGCTGTTCTCATCTTCCGTTTTGATGATCCGGATATTGCCATTACAATTTTACAGAATGGAGGAATAAAGATTTTGACAGGTGAGGAAGTCAGGGCAATTTAAGTTATATACAGTGGGGGGAATATTGATCTCAAGTTAAGAGCAATAATCCAGTAAGCTAAAATGAACAAGGAGGTTGAAACGTGATGAAGCAAGTATTGAATTCTGTATTAACTGTAGTAATTTCGTTTTGCCTGGTAGCTGGTTTTTCACCAGCGTCAGTTGCCAAGGCCGAGAACATCAAGGTGGGAGCTATTCTGGCTGTCACCGGTGGTGCGTCGTTTCTTGGTGGCCCGGAGGCCAGGACCCTGGAAATGATGGTTGAAGAGATCAACGCCAAGGGCGGTGTCAATGGTAAAAAAATTGATCTGATCATCAAGGATTCCGGCGCCAATCCTGAAAAGGCTATCTCGTTTACCAAGCAGCTTATTGAGGAAGACAAGGTTTTTGCAATTATTGGACCGTCCACCAGCGGCGAAACCATGAAGATCAAAAGTATCGTCGAGGAAGCACAGATGATACTTGTTTCCTGTGCTGCTGCAGAAGTAATCGTCAATCCTGTTGCAAAATATGTTTTCAAGACACCTCAAAAAGACAGCCATGCGGTGCAGAAGATCTACGGCACCATGAGAGACATGGGCATCACCAAGATCGCGTTAATGGCAGGAAATACCGGTTTTGGTAAAGCAGGTAAGGGACAGCTTGAAAAAATTGCTCCTGAGTTTGGCATTGAGGTCCTTATGGCAGAGGTCTACGATAAAAAGGCCACGGATCTGTCTGCTGTTGTTGCCAAATTAATGGCCAACAAGGATATCCAGGCAGTGGTTAACTGGTCGATTGTTCCTGCCCAGGGTATCCTGGCCAAGAACATGAGGCAGGCCGGCTGGGATGTGCCGTTGTTCCAGAGCCATGGTTTCGGTAATGTCAAGTATATAGAAGCCGGCGGAGCAGCGGCTGAGGGGATTATTTTCCCTGCCGGTAGATTGCTTGTTGCTGATGTTTTACCGGATTCCAATTCCCAGAAAGCATTACTCAAAAAGTATAAAAACGACTATGAAGCCAAGTATGATGACCAGGTTTCCACCTTTGGCGGCCATGCCTATGATGCCCTTACCATTCTAGTTGCTGCCATTGAAAAGGCGGGCACTGATAAAGAGAAGGTGCGCGATGCCATTGAAAATCTGCAGGGGCTTGCAGGTACTGCCGGGGTTTTCAATTTCTCCCCGGAGGATCATAACGGCCTTGGACTGGATGCGTTTGAAATGCTGACTGTAAAAGACGGTAAATTTGCCATCTATAATAAGTAATACAAAGTATATAGAAACAATTTAACAACAGGGGCGGAGAATTACATAATCTCTCCGCCCCTTTTCCTGTTATGTAGCATCTTCGAATGACTTCTGAACTTTTTTTTCAATACCTTTTTGCCGGCATTACCTATGGCATTATCTATGCCATTGTGGCCATCGGCTTTAACATCATCTATAACACCACGGGCATCATCAATTTTGCCCAGGGGGAGTTTGTCATGCTGGGCGGCATGATCGCCATTACCATGCATAATTTTATGCCCATTCCCCTTGCTATTATAGTCGCAGTCCTTATCACAATGGTTGTGGGGGCGCTGATAGAAATGGTTTTCATCCGCTGGCTGGATAGTCCGTCAGTTCTGCGCATGATTATCATCACTATCGGTATTTCCATCTTGGCCCGGGAAGTGGCGCTTCATATCTGGGGTGAAAGTGTCCGCGCCCTACCTTATTTCATCGGCAATGAGGTAACATCTGTCACTATTTTTGGGGCAAGAATCTCGCCACAGGTCCTTTGGGTCATAGGTGTCTGTTCGCTTATGGTTGCAGGCTTAAGCCTTTTTTTCAAGTTCACCTCTCTGGGGCGTGAGATGCGGGCCTGTGCCGCAAACCGACGGGCAGCAATACTGTGCGGTATAAATGCGAAAAATATGGTCACCCTGTCCTTTGTGCTTTCGGCAGGAATAGGAGCAGTGGCAGGATGCGTCATGTCACCCATTACCTACTCCGATTATTCAATGGGGCCCAACCTGGCGATCAAGGGTTTTACCGTTGCTATCCTGGGTGGCCTGGGCAACAGTCTGGCAGCAGTGGCAGCAGGTTTGCTGCTCGGTATTATTGAGGCCTTTTCCATATCAGTGCTTCCCCTGGCTTTTCAGGATGCTATAGCCACATCTATTTTACTCCTCATTCTGTTTATCAGGCCCCATGGTTTGTTTGGCAGCAGCGAGGCAGCCAGTTTGAAGGAATTCTGATGGATTTATTCAAACGATACATACCGGTTTTTTTCCTGTTGGCTGTAGTGGTGACTATTCAGTTCGTGACCCATTTTACGGAAACCACCTACTACCTGACCCAGTTGACCATGTCAGCATATTACTCCGTTGTCGTCATCGGCCTGTGCGTCCTGATGGGGTATGGCGGCCAGATCTCGCTGGGACATGCCGGTTTTTTTGCCATTGGCGGTTACCTTGCTGGAGCACTTACCACCCATAACCTGTTATCTTTACAGGAACACGGATTAGTATCTTTGCTTAACAGGATTGGATTACTGGTTGACAGCACAGGTCTCTATGGGGATACCCTCCTGACCGTTCAGCCCTGGGCAGCTTGTATTATAGCGGTTTTGACAGCCGGTGTCATTGCCTATGCAATTGGCGGACCTATCTTAAAACTGAAAGGCCATTACCTTGCCATGGCAACCCTGGGTTTCGGCATAATAATTTTCCGCATTGCCCTTGCCAGTGCATACTTTGGAGAGGCTGACGGCATCTCTGAGGTTCCTGGTTTTAAGCTGCTCCCAGGTATTGAGGTGAGCGGCAGTTTTGGTGCCAGGGTGTCAAATTATTATATTGCCTGGGGTATGGTTATTGTTGCTGTTATATTGCTGTTGAACCTGATCCATTCCAGGGTGGGCAGGGCATTACGTTCAATCCATGGAGCTGAAGAGGCTGCCAATGCCATGGGGGTCAACACGGCCCGATACAAGCTCTATATTTTTGTATTAAGTGCCGTATTTGCTGCCCTTGCCGGTGTGTTTGTCACCCACTACAATGGTGGGATCGGGCCTTCGGAGGCCGGGGTTATGAAATCAGTGCGCTATGTTGCCATTGTTGCAGTGGGCGGCATGGCAAATATCTGGGGCGCGCTTATCATGGGGATTGTGTTGAATTTTCTCTCTTTACGTGGAGTCTTCGGGTCTTATGATGATGCAGTTTTTGGGGTTATACTGATTGTCATCATGCTTTTTGCCCCGGAAGGGGTTTTGAATATTAATCCCTGGCAGAAGGTAAAGTCACTGTTTGCTCTCTTTATGGCACAGAATAAAGAGGAGTCGACAGAATAGTGAATAGCTGTTTGATGGCAGATAAGAATATGTACATTGTCAAAACGAACTGTGGGAAAGCATGCAAGGAACTATAATCCATGGCTCTTCTTGAAATACAAAATCTGAATAGGCATTTTGGTGGCCTGCATGCTGTGAACAGTGTCAGCTTCGCAGTGGAGCAGGGCATGATAAAGGCGGTTATTGGGCCGAACGGAGCCGGCAAGACAACGCTGTTTAACCTGATTGCCGGAAATCTCCCGGCCAATTCAGGAACTATTTATTTTAACGAAACGAAGATCAACGGCCGGAAACCTTACCAGATTGCCAGGCTTGGCCTGTCGAGGACATATCAGAATATAAAGCTTTTTCATGGCATGACCGCGCTTGAGAATGTCATGCTCGGAAGGCATATCAGAAGCAAGGCAGGGTTCATGGCCGGGATGCTGAATTTGCCCTGGACATGGCCTGAAGAAAGGCTGATCAGGGATAAAGCCATGGAGTATCTTGATCTTCTTGGTGTCGTCGACTGTGCTGACATAGAAGTCAGCAACCTTTCGTTCGGGCAGCAGCGCGGGATCGAATTTGCCAGGGCCCTTGCCACAGAACCAGCCCTGCTCCTGCTTGATGAACCGGCAGCGGGCCTTAATATTTACGAGACGGCTGAAATAGGACGGTTAATTACAAAAATACGTGAAAGCGGCATAACGATTTTGCTCGTTGAGCATGATATGTCCCTGGTCATGGATATATCTGATGAGATCGTGGTGTTGAGTTTTGGTGAAAAGATAGCGGAAGACCTGCCGCATAACATTCAGCAGAATGAAGAAGTGATCCGAATCTATTTAGGAGACGAAGAGGGTTAACATTGAAGAGTGAAGGGTGAAGAGTG
>JBDLJI010000049.1:0-10819 GCA_039714455.1 Thermodesulfobacteriota bacterium | reverse complement strand
TTTTGTTATTTGCTGAAATGTTCGTGAGGAATGCGGGTTAGAGCTTGGGCTTACGTCGGTGCTTGACAGGCAGTATTCCCAACTGTTCACGGTATTTTGCGACTGTGCGGCGGGCTACCTTGATGTTCTCCCCGGAGAGGATATTGGAAATAGCGTTATCAGTCAGCGGTTTATCAGGATTTTCATTTTTGATCATGGCCTTTATTCGTTGTCTGATGCTTTCCGCTGACAGTGAATCCCCGTCTTTTTGAGGGAGGGCGGTGGAAAAGAAGTATTTCAACTCGAAAATCCCTTGAGGGGTATGCATGTATTTATTGGTGGTCACCCGACTGACCGTTGATTCGTGCATTTCAATATCTTCAGCCACATCACGCAAAACAAGCGGTTTCAGGTGTTCGACCCCTCTTTCAAAAAAGTTTTTCTGGAACTTAAGCAAACTATCAACCACTTTGTATATTGTACGCTGCCGTTGCTGCATGCTTTTTATAAGCCAGAGAGCGTCCCGCAGTTTTTCTTTAACGTAGGTCTTTGTTTCTACTGAAGCGCCTGAATCACTTCCCACAATTTCCTCGTAGGCGGAAGAGACCTTGAGTCGCGGTAATCCCTCGTCGTTTAATACAATGAGGTATTCATCCCCCACCTTGTGTACGAAAACATCAGGAATGATATAGTGCACATCACGTTCACTATACTGCTCCCCAGGATAGGGATTGAGGCCTGTGATAACTTTTATGGCGGCAAGGATTTCTTTTATCGGTCTCTTAACGGCCTTGGCAATGGTTTTGTAATTTTTCAGTTCAAGGCTGTGCAGGTGATCCTTGATAATTTCCGCTGCCAGGGTATCTTCGAGATCAAGCCTTTTCAGCTGCAGCAGCAGTGACTCCTGAACATCTGTGGCCGCCACACCTGCTGGATCCATGTCCTGAATAATGACAATGGCACGCCTTGCTGTCTCTTCGTCACAGTCTATTTCTCTCGTGATGTCCTCAACAGTTACATCCAGGAAGCCGTTGTGATTCAAATTACCGATAACAAATAGGCCGGCAGCCTCTAATTCACTAGCCAGTTCTGAGTGGGAAAGCTGCCATTGGAGATGGGACTGGAGGTTTGTTTCTTTGGTGAGAAAATCTATCTGGCTTAAACGGGTTCGGTCAGGGGTCTCTTTGGAAAAAGAAAAGCCTGCATCGTAGTAATTGGCATAGTCCTCTTCCCAGTTTATTTCCCGCATGGACGAAACATCTTCCATGTTTACTTCACCGGTTTTTTCGGGTTCAGGGATATTAGATTTTTCTTCAGTGGCGGAAAGAGAGTCCGGGCTGATCTCATAGTCAGTATCACCCGGATTGATTTCTTCAAGAAGCGGGTTCTGCTCTATTTCCTGGCGGATTGAGTCAGCCAGTTCAAGCCTGGAAAGTTGCAGCAGTTTGATGGCCTGTTGTAACTGGGGGGTCATCAACAGTTGCTGCGTTAACTTGAGCTGTTGTTTTAAAGCAAGAGCCATATCCCGCCGCCGATTTTTTTCTTAATAGGGTCCATATCCAGTAGTTTATTGTACTATGAAATCATATTTCTGAACAAAAAACTAATCATTTTTTTGCCATAAGCAAATGGCTGGTATTCATTTTGCATGTAATTTTATTGTATCATATTGAGAAATTTTCTCCCAAATAGATTTTTCTGGCCTCTTCATTTTTTACAATTTCATCAGCATTCCCGCTGGTAAGGATTTTACCGTTACTGATGATATACGCATGATCGCAAACTGATAGAGTCTCGCGTACATTATGGTCGGAAATAAGTATCCCAAGCCCTTTATTTTTGAGCTCTTTGATTATCTTTTGCAGGTCAGCAACAGAGAGAGGGTCTATGCCGGCAAAAGGTTCATCAAGAAGAATGAACCGGGGTTTAATGGCCAGAGCCCGCATGATCTCAACACGGCGTCTTTCCCCTCCGGAGAGGGTATGGGCCTTGTTGGCTGCGAGTCTTTGTATCTTCATATCTTCTAGAAGGTTGTTTGTCCTGCTGTCTATTTCATCGTCGTTTAGGCCGAGGGGTTCAAGAACAATTCTTATATTTTCCTCTACAGTGAGTTTTTTAAAGACTGACGGTTCCTGGGCAAGATAGGATATACCTCTCCGGGCTCGCTTATGGATGGGTAGAGAGGTGATATCTTCGTTATCAAGGAGAACTCTGCCGGAATTAGGCTTGACAAAGCCGGCGATCATGTAAAAAGATGTGGTCTTGCCTGCACCGTTTGGTCCGAGAAGCCCTACAACGGATCCATTTTCAATCCGCAGGCTGACACCATCAACCACTCTCCGGTTATGGTATTGTTTGACTATTTCCCTGGCTTCTATAAGCGCCATGTTTTCTCCAACTGCATTAGGTTTACTGTCCTTGAGGGAGCTTATCGTCTTTATTCCCTTGTGACTCCGGGTATATGAAGGCTTTGACCCGTTCGCCCTCAGCAGTGCTCCGTTCCACCACACTTCTGCCTTCATCAAGGTAAAGGATAATTTTTTCTCCGCTCACCATGTTTTTTTCCTGCCAGGCTTTGGCATTCCCGGAAAGAATGACAATTCTCTTTTCGGCATTGAAATCCATAGTGTCTCCGGTGGCAACCCAATCTCCCTGAACAATTTCTACATTGCCCTTTGCGGTTATTTTATCAATTTGCCTTGTCAGTCCTACAGCAGGGACATCAGTTGTACTGTTTGGCTGAACTGCAGCCCCTGTGTAACGTACCGTCATTGCATCAGCTTTAATGATGAGGTCGTTCTGGTCGGCACGGACATGTCCTGAAAATACAACAACGCTTTCCTCCTGGGAGGTCTCCATGCGATCTGCTTCAATCAGGATGGGCGCGGAAGTGTTCGTACCTTTCTGGCCCCAGGCAAAAGACGCACAACATAGAGTTAAAACTAAACAGAGAGAAGTAAATAGCAGCCGCATAATTATGTGCCTAATATTTTGTCGGCATCGTAAAAAAGCACGATGCGGACAGGTATTTCGCCTATAACCTATTGATTTTATTAGGCCCTGTTGCCGATCGCGAGACTTTTTACGAGTACAACATATTTTGATTTAAAATACTATTTCCCAGTAGTGCGGGATATAAGCAATTCTTATTTTGCAGGACAGAGCATACTTTTTGTTGAAGAGATTGTAAAGTATCCAGCAACAAGGTTGAGCAGCAAAGATACCTTTACATAACATCGAGGAATAATTAAGATGAGCGGCTGATATTTAAACCTGGACCATAACTGTTCCAGACAGAACGGTGAGTACAATGAAAGAAGGCATAGAAAAAGCTAAAATATTAATTGAATCCCTGCCATATATTAGGGAATTCTATAATAAGACCGTGGTAATCAAATATGGCGGTCATGCCATGGTGGACGAGGAGTTGAAGAAAAACTTCGCCCTTGATATTATTCTGATGAAATATATCGGGATAAACCCTGTGATTGTTCATGGCGGCGGTCCTCAGATCAACAAGGTTCTTGACAAGATGCAGATCAAGCCCAGCTATGTTGAAGGCATGCGGGTTACTGATACAGAAACCATGGATGTGGTGGAAATGGTCCTGGTCGGTAAGGTCAATAAGGAAATTGTCGGACTTATCAATCAGCATGGCGGCAAGGCTGTTGGGCTTTCCGGCAGAGATGGTGACTTGATCAGGGCCAAAAAGATGACGATCCAGAAAAGCCAGGCTGCTGATGCACCGCCTGAACTTATCGATCTTGGCCGGGTGGGGGAAGTGACCCATGTCAATCCTGATATCCTGCAGACAATTGATGTGCAGGATTTTATCCCGGTTATCGCCCCGGTAGGCGTAGGAGAGGATAATTTCTCATACAATATTAATGCGGATCTGGTAGCAGGAGCAGTGGCGGGCCATCTTAAGGCGGCAAAGCTCATATTACTAACAGATGTTGCAGGTGTCCTTGATAAGGACTCTAAACTTATACCATCATTAAGCAGCCGGGAAACGGACCAGCTTTTGGCATCAGGCGCTATTGCAGGAGGCATGATCCCGAAGGTCAAATGCTGCCAGTCGGCTCTGGCAGCGGGCGTTACCAAGACCCATATCGTAGATGGCCGGGTGGAGCACGCAATTCTGCTGGAGATATTTACCCACCAGGGAGTCGGCACGGAGATTGTGCTATGACTGAAGGCAATAGCAGTTGGATTGAAAGGAGTAATCAGGTGTTTATCAGTACGTACAGCAGGTTTCCTACCGTGCTCGTGAAAGGACAGGGATGCCGACTCGAGGATGCTGACGGCAAGGAGTATCTTGATTTTCTTGCTGGTATAGCAGTCTGCAGTCTTGGGCATTGCCACCCTGAGGTTACCAGGGCAATTTGTGACCAGGCCGGCAAATTGCTCCATGTCTCCAACCTGTTTCATACGAAACCCCAGACGGAGCTTGCTGAACTTCTGGTGCAGAATTCTTTTGCCGACCGGGTTTTTTTCGGCAACAGCGGGGCTGAGGCCAACGAAGCCGCCATAAAACTGGCACGTATATACAGTGGCTTGGACCGGTTTGAGATTATTTCACTTTCAGGGTCTTTCCATGGTCGAACCCTGGCGACGGTTGCTGCTACAGGACAGCCGAAATTCCACCAGGGTTTTGAGCCATTACCGGCTGGCTTTTTACATGCCGATTTCGGTGATATTGGAGCCTTGGAAAAGTTGATTTCTCCGCAAACTTGCGCCATTCTCTGCGAACCTCTTCAGGGGGAAAGCGGGGTGCGGCCTTTGGGCAAAGATTATTTGCAGAAAATTCGCCAGTTCTGTGATGCCAACGGTCTGCTGCTGATCTTTGACGAGGTGCAGACAGGCATCGGCAGGACAGGTTCTCTTTTTGCCTATGAACAGTTGGGAGTAGTGCCCGATATTCTGACCTCGGCCAAGGCTTTGGCCAACGGGCTTCCCATCGGAGCCATGCTGACAACTGAGAAAATTGCTGCCTCTTTTACTGTAGGATCCCATGCCTCAACCTTTGGAGGCAACCCCGTATCTGCAGCAGCCGCGGTGGCCACACTTAAGGTCATGCTGACAGATGGCTTCCTCGATGCGGTAAAGAGCAAGGGTAATTACCTGGCAGAAAAGCTCGCTGACCTTGCTGCGTCTTATCCGCAACTTGCCAGTGGACAGAGGGGACTTGGCTTAATACAGGGGTTGGTGTTAACCAAAGCAGGGATAGAGATTGGGCAGGAAATAGTACAAAAACTCTTTGAGCGTGGTGTGCTTATCAATTTTGCCGGCAACGAAGTGCTCAGGTTTATCCCGCCACTTGTGGTCAGCCGGGAAGAGATCGATATGCTGATCAAGGAACTGGACCAGCTTTTTTCTGAGCTTGCCTGACTCCGTAAGTCACCGGATATATCCCATTTCATCGTCATCGTCCGTACGGCATGGGGAACCCATAGCCGTACGGACTTTTCCTTAACCTGGAATATATCCAGCGGCTTACGGTTCGGGATTTTAACCCGCATTTCTCACGAACATTTCTGCATTTAATAGTGAATGGTGATAGTCTGAGAGCATAGAAGATGGTATACGGGATATTGACGGGAACAGAGTGTTTACGAATGCTGTAAATAAAAAATATGCTGAACTGTTCGTGAGAAACCTGGGTTAGGATCATTTCTGTTGGTTCTCGCCTCGGCTGTAGTAAAAACTTATTGATATAATTTCAATTTACGGGTAAAAAAACCTTTCCAAAAAAAAAGGTTTTTAGTATTTGTTATAATTTGGCTCAATTTGTCCGTCTTTTGCTTAACCGCGTGACGGGAATTGGGCCTTAACTATTTCTGAGAGTAGGACTATGGCAACACATTTATTACGACTCAGTGACTTTAGCAAAGATGAGTTGTTTGCTTACATAGACAGGGCTATAGTATTGAAGCAGGAAGCTGCTGCAGGCATACGTCATACACAGCTTACAGGCAAGATTATAGCCATGGTATTTGAAAAGGCATCAACAAGGACCAGGGTTTCATTCGAGGCAGCCATGTATGGACTTGGCGGTCAGGTCGTCTTCCTGTCAGCTAAGGAGACGCAGCTTGCCAGGAGTGAGCCGCTGAAAGATACAGCTCTGGTAATGTCTCGCTATGTGGACGGCTTGGTTGTCAGGACGTATGGCCAGGAAGTAGTGACAGAATTGGCCCGTTATTCGACGATCCCGGTGATTAACGCTCTGACTGATCTTTTTCATCCATGCCAGGTATTAAGTGATGTAATGACGGTTATCGAAAAGAAAGGATTGCTGGATACCCTGAAAATTGCCTGGATCGGTGATGGGAATAATATGGCCAATTCGTGGGTTCAGGCTGCTGCCAGGCTGGGATTTGAGCTGGTTCTCGCCTGTCCGCAAGGCTATGACCCCCAGGACGAACTATTAAAAGAGGCGCAGCAGGAGTCAGGCGGACGGATTACAGTGGTGCGCGATCCTGTTGAGGCTGCCCGGGATGCCGATGTTATCAATACAGATGTCTGGGCCAGCATGGGGCAGGAAAGTGAGCAGCAGGAACGGCTTAATGTTTTTCAGGGATTTCAGGTGGACAGGCAGCTCTTAAGCCATGCGAAAACGGATTGTATTGTGCTGCACTGTTTGCCCGCCCACCGCGGAGAGGAGATTTCTGAAGAGGTCTTGGAGGGAGACCAGTGTGTTGCCTTTGATCAGGCAGAGAATAAGATGCATATCCATAAGGCTATACTGGAAAAACATATTGCGTAGTGTCAAATCTTGCAATGTGCATGAATTGTTTTGTAAAACTAATATAGTTCATTTCTTTCAGACAGTCGGAGTCTACGCCATTAAATGGCTCCACTTACCTCTCTCGAATTAACGGTTATTTTTTCGCTGCTCGGCTTCGTGAAACGGCAGTAAAAAATAAAAGGATATTTTAGGATTTATTAATTCTCCAGGTGATTATTCATGACAGTTAACAAGATAGTACTTGCCTATTCAGGGGGGCTTGATACCTCAGTAATCCTGAAATGGCTTCAGGAAAGCTACCAATGCCCTGTTGTTGCCTTTGCAGCAGACCTTGGCCAGGATGAAGACTGGGATGCGGTCCGGGAAAAGGGCATGACAACCGGTGCTGAAAAGGTGGTCATTGCAGACCTTAGGGAAACGTTTGTCAAAGATTTTATTTTTCCAGCCTTCCGGGCCAATGCCATTTATGAGGGCTCATATCTCCTGGGAACATCACTGGCAAGGCCACTTATTGCCCGGGAGCAGGTAAGGTTGGCCGAGGTTGAAGATGCTGATGCAGTCAGCCATGGAGCCACGGGCAAGGGGAACGATCAGGTGCGGTTTGAGTTAACCTATATGGCCTTGAATCCACACCTGCAAATCATTGCACCCTGGAGGACATGGGATTTGAATTCCCGGACCAGGCTGTTGAGTTATGCAGAAGAGCACAACATCCCAGTGCCGGTTACCAGGGAAAAACCCTATAGTTCTGATGAGAACCTGCTGCATATCAGTTTTGAAGGCGGCATTCTTGAAGACCCATGGAATGAGCCGGACCCTGCTATGTTTAAAATGACGAAAGCTCCAGAGGATGCCCCTGATTCCCCGAGCTATGTGGAACTCGATTTTGTCCAGGGCGACCCGGTGGCAATCAACGGTCAAATTCTTTCAGCAGCCGATCTTTTTCAAGAATTGAACAGGCTGGGAGGAGAAAACGGTATTGGGCGGCTCGATATGGTAGAGAATCGTTTTGTCGGCATGAAGTCGCGGGGAGTATATGAGACACCTGGGGGTACAATACTGCGGACAGCTCACCGGGATCTTGAGACAATTACCATGGATAGGGAAGTCATGCGTATTCGGGACAGCCTGGTTGCCCGGTATTCGGAACTGATATATAACGGGTTCTGGTTCTCTCCTGAAATGAGGCTGCTGCAGAAAACCATGGATGAGGCCCAGACAACAGTGAGTGGTACGGTCCGGCTTAAGCTGTATAAGGGCAACTGCATGCCGGTTGGCCGCAAGTCTGATCAGTCGCTTTACCAGGAAAGCTTTGCAACTTTTGAAGAGGATGAGGTTTATAACCAGGCGGATGCTGAAGGTTTTATTAAGCTGAACGCTTTACGGTTACAGATTGAAGCCTTAAAGAAAAAATGAAAAATAAAGCAGAGAGCAATAAGCCATGGTCCGGTCGGTTTACAGAAGCGACCGCCTCATCGGCTGAAACATTCAGTGCTTCTATCCATTTTGATATGCGGCTCTATCGGCATGATATTGCCGGCAGTAAGGTCCATGCAAAAATGCTGGCCAAGGTCGGGTTGATCAGTGGATCCGAGCTTGAGCAGATACTTGTTGGGCTTACGGAGATTGAGACTGAGATCGAGAGTAATACGTTTGTTTTCCGGCCTGAACTGGAAGACATACATATGAACATCGAAAAAACCCTGGTTGAAAAAGTGGGCCAGGCAGGTGAGAAACTCCATACAGCCCGGAGCCGGAATGACCAGGTGGCGCTTGATATGCGGCTTTACCTGCGAGAGGAATGCCTCCATGTCATTGGACTTCTTTCAGGCCTGCAGAAGGGATTTGTAGGTATGGCGCGGGAATATCTCGGATTACTCATGCCGGGATATACCCACCTGCAGCGGGCCCAGCCTGTCCTGCTTTCTCATCATCTGCTGGCTTACTTTGAGATGTTTAACCGGGATAAGCAGCGGCTGTCCGATTGTTTGAAGCGGATCAATGTGTTGCCGCTTGGCAGCGGAGCCCTGGCCGGTACGAGCCTGCCGATTGATAGGGATTTTGTTGCCAAAGAGCTTGGTTTTCCTGAGGTAAGCGCTAACTCCATGGATGCTGTGAGCGACCGGGATTTTATAGTCGAGTTTCTTGCAGCCTGCGGACTTATCCAGATTCATCTGAGCCGCTTTTCAGAAGAACTGGTACTCTGGAGCTGTCAGGAGTTTGATTTTGTTGAGATTGCAGATCGGTATTGCACGGGAAGCAGCATTATGCCGCAGAAAAAGAATCCCGACATGCCGGAACTTATCCGGGGTAAAAGCGGCCGGGTAGTAGGAAATCTCATGACAGTTTTAACTGTGCTCAAAGGTTTACCGATGACCTATAACCGGGACCTGCAGGAAGATAAGGAGCCGGTTTTTGATACGATTGATACTGTAAATCAGTCATTGACAGTTATGTCTGAGCTTTTGTCCGGCCTTTCTTTTAACCGGGAGACTTTGGAGCACGCTACAGAGACGGGTTTCATGACTGCAACTGATTTGGCGGAGTACCTTGTTCGGAAGAATATTCCCTTCCGGCAGGCCCATTCCATAGTCGGCAAGGCAGTGGCATTCTGTATTGAAAACACCGAGGAGTTGACTGACCTGACCCTTGAAGAATTACAGGTCTTCAGTGATGTAATTGCAGAAGATGTTTTTGGGGTTTTAGGGGCAGAAGGTTCTGCCAACAGCCGCAATACCTCAGGCGGGACTGCAATTACCCAGGTAGAAAAGGCGCTGGAAAGCGCTGAAGCTGAATTGGGAATACGGTAATGTTTTTTTGCTGCCGCAGCCTTACGGCCATTACTATGCTTCTGGCATTAACACTCATGCCGGGATGCGGCAAGAAAACAGCTTTAGTACCACCTCAAAAGCTGGTGCCGGTGGCAATAAGTGATCTGCGTTATTTTCTTGATGAAAGCGGTGTGAGCCTGAAATGGACCTATCCTGTAAAAATGGAAAATGGTGATGAGTTGCTTGCCATTGAAAGTTTTGAAGTGCTGCGGGCTGAAACTCCAGAAGAGGAGTACTGTGAGGGGTGTCCGGTCCGGTTTGAAAAGCAGGTGCTAATTGATGGAGGGCTCTTGCCCGCATCAGGCGAAAGCAGAACGGCTGTATATAAAGAAACAGATCTGCGGGACGGTTATCGCTACCAGTATAAGGTTCGTTCCCGTGCTGGTCGGTGGTATCCAAGTAACGACTCGAATATAATCTCGTTTACCTGGAGATCGCCGCCAAATGAGAGTTTACGGACTATGGAATCAGCTGTCGGCCATCGGTAAAGGGCGGGAAAGATCTAAAAAGGTATAGAAAAAAACAACGGAAAGAAAAAATGCATCACTTCATTTATAAAGATAATGAACTGTATTGTGAGTCTGTTGCAATAGCTGATATTGCCAAAGCTGTTGGCACCCCTTTTTATCTTTACAGCAGTGCAACACTGGCGCATCACTTTAACACCTTTGATAAGAGTTTTGGTGAATTGCCCCACTTGACCTGTTTTGCCGTCAAGTCCTGCTCCAATCTTGCTGTTCTCAGACTTTTTTCAACCCTTGGGGGCGGTGCAGATATCGTATCAGGAGGTGAACTCTACCGTTCCTTGAAAGCAGGCATAGACCCGCGCAGGATTATCTATTCAGGGGTCGGCAAGACAGAGGAGGAATTGCGCTATGGTCTTGTTTCCGGCATCCTGATGTTTAATGTGGAATCAGAGCAGGAGTTGGAAAAGCTGCAGCAGGTAGCCCAAGAACAGGAGCTTGTGGCCCCTGTCTCTTTCAGGGTAAACCCTGACGTGGACCCTAAAACCCATGCCTATATTTCCACCGGCCTGGCGAAAAATAAATTTGGGATTCCCATCGAGCAGGCAGAGAAGGTATACCTGCGCGCCAAGGAAATGTCTCATATCAAAATTCTGGGAGTGAGTTGCCATATAGGCTCACAGCTTACGGAAATTTCACCATTTACAGAAGCGCTTCATAAGGTTAAGCAGTTTGTCGGCCGTCTGGAAGCACTCGGAATCACGATAGATTACCTGGATTTGGGCGGAGGACTTGGC
>JBDLJI010000048.1:0-10823 GCA_039714455.1 Thermodesulfobacteriota bacterium | reverse complement strand
TCATGTTTGCCACAGGTATAACCCTGCTGCTGATCCCCATTCTCTATATGATCCTGGAAGATTTCCGCAAACTTGTAGGACTTAAGGAAATGGCGGTGGATGGAGACCGAGGTTTCTAGGTTCCCAGGTGTCAAGGGGTCAAGGGGAAAACAAAAAGAGAAAAATATAGATAAAACTAATGTGTGTTATCTAGCTCATAGTCTCAAGTTTATTCTCTTACTCCCTAACTCTTTAGTATTCACTTGAAGTTTGTTTCAACTTGAATCCTAAACCCCTAGAATTGTTGCACCCTAATTGTTAGGTTTATCTCTATACATGACTGCCAACTTAAGATTGTGAATTCTGTTTTTTTTCTTTTTTTCCTTGACCCCTTGCCCCCTCGACTCCTTGAAACCTTTTTTCACATTAAGTTTGCGATTTAACAAACTTTATAGTAATGCTGTATCCACGTTTGTGGATGGTTTACAGCTAATAAAGTTGCTAATGGAAAGGAGAGAGTATGAATCAGAAAAAGATAATCCTTCGTGATGATGAGATGCCCAAGCAGTGGTATAATATTTGCCCTGATATTCCAAATGGTTTACTGCCGCCTCTTGATCCTGGAACAGGAGAACCCATAGCGCCTGAAAAACTCGCCGCTATTTTCCCAATGGGACTTCTTGAGCAGGAGATGAGCCCCACTCGCTGGATTGACATACCGGAAGAGGTAAGAGAGATTTACAGCATCTGGAGACCGGCACCTTTGATCCGGGCATATAAACTGGAAGAGGCACTCGGCACCAAGGCCAAGATTTATTACAAGAATGAAGGGGTTTCTCCTAACGGCAGCCATAAACCAAACAGTGCTGTGGCACAGGTCTATTATAATAAAAGAGAAGGCATCAAAAGACTTGCTACTGAGACCGGGGCCGGGCAGTGGGGCAGCGCCCTTTGTTTTGCCACGCAAAAGTTTGGCCTGGAGTGCAAGGTTTACATGGTGCGGGTATCGTTTGACCAGAAACCGTACCGTAAGACAATGATGCAGACCTTTGGCGGTTCGGTGGTTGCCAGTCCGAGTCCTGATACCAACACAGGTCGTGCTTATCTTGAGAAAGATCCAAATACCCCAGGCGCCCTTGGTTTAGCAATCAGTGAAGCCATTGAAGACGCTGCAACGACAGAAGGGACAAATTACTCATTGGGATCCGTTCTGAATCACGTGATTCTGCACCAGACGATTGTCGGCCTGGAAGCCAAGAAGCAGATGGAGATTGCCGGTGATTATCCTGATGTTGTGATCGGCTGTTGCGGTGGTGGTTCCAACTATGCCGGGCTGGCAGTACCTTTTGTCGCTGATATGCTGGATGGCAAGAAAACACGTTTTGTGGGCGTTGAACCCGCCTCCTGTCCGACCCTGACCAAGGGAAGGTTGGCCTATGATTTCGGTGATACGGGCCAGACCACACCTCTGCTTAACATGTACACTCTGGGGCATGATTTTGTTTCTCCAGGTATACATGCCGGCGGTTTGCGTTATCACGGCATGGCGCCGATCGTCAGCGCCCTTGTCCGGGAAAAAATAGTTGAGCCGATAAGCGTACACCAGATGGAGTCTTTTGAGGCTGGTGTCCTGTTTGCCAAGACAGAGGGTATTATTCCGGCCCCGGAAACATGTCATGCTGTGCGCGGTGCGATTATTGAGGCTACCCGTGATCTAAATGATCCTAAAACTATTCTTTTTAATTTCTCGGGTCACGGTCTGCTTGATCTTTCAGCATATGAGCAGTACTTCAGTGGAGACCTACATGATTATGCGTATCCGGCTGAGGCTATTGAAGAGTCAATGAAACATCTTCCGCAATTATAGTTCTGGAAGATATCACTCGTTAAATCTGTTAATTTTAAGGCGGCGGGAATTTCCTGCCGCCTTATTTTTTTGAAGGATGAAGTAGGTTCTGAAATAAAAATGCTGTCTCTGAGATACTTCATATCACTCCTGCTGTTTCTGCTGTTTGTGGCAGTCATGTCCCCTCAGTCGTTGGCTATAGCAAAGGATGTTGAGACCATTTCTTCTGCTGAAATAATGAGGTTTATAGATAATGGCGGCTATGCTGTAAAAAAAGATGACCGGATTATAGCAACGCATAATCTTCATAAAATGTTTGTTCCTGCCAGCATAGTAAAGGTAGCAACTAGTTTGGCTGCTCTGCGAATACTGGGTCCCCAATACCGTTTTGAAACGTATTTTTTTATAGATGCGAAGCAAAACCTTTATATCAAGGGTTTTGGAGATCCTTTTCTTATTTCAGAAGAAATCGTCATTATTGTCAGGGAATTAAAGAAACTTGGTTGCAGGAGAATTAATGATATTTATCTGGATGATACTGCATTTAATATTTCTACAATAGCAGATGGGTCAGGGTTGAGTGATAATCCCTATGATGCGCAAAATAATGCACTGGCTGTAAATTTTAATACCGTAAATGTTAAAAAAGATCAGACAGGGAAAGTACGCTCGGCAGAAGTGCAGACTCCGACTTTACCACTGATGGCTGAACTGGCAGAAGATTTAGAACCGGGGATACATCGTATTAATATCAGTATGGGCAGGACAGGAAGTAATGAAATTATAAACCGCTATGCGGGAGAGTTGTTTAGAGATTTCCAACACAAAGAGAAGATCCCGGGAGATGGTATAATTGTTTTTAAAAAAACGCCTGACAATTTGACCCCTTATTATACACATCAATCAAGTAAAGGGCTGGAAGATATTATTGCACCACTCATGCTTTTCTCCAACAACTTTATAGCCAACCAGCTTTATCTTACGATGGGTGCAAAGCTTTATGGATATCCTGCAACCTGGGAAAAAAGCAGGATGGCCGTTGAGAATATCCTGCTGAAAGAGTTTAAACTTTCTGCAGGCGAGATCAGGATTATTGAGGGATCAGGTCTATCACGAAAGAATATGGTTTCTCCCTATGCCATTATTCAGTTGCTGGATTTTTTTAAGCCATATAGTGGCTTTCTGCCACAGGAGGAAGGAAAGTTTTTGAAATCGGGAACTTTAAAAGGGGTTTATTCTTATGGTGGATATTTCTCCGAAAATAACGACCTGGACAGTTTTGTTTTGATGCTGAATCAAGAGAGGAATACCAGGGAGCGAGTGCTTAAGGAATTGGAACAGATTTATCAGAAGAATTAGATTTCAGGAAATGTTTTGGAAAAGCAAAAGCGGGGCATCATTTGATTGATGTCCCGCTTTTTGTAGCCTATTATTATGGAAACTTGTTGTTTACGCAGTATCCCAGAATCTAGCCTTTTCAGTAAAGGTCGCTTCATTGGGTACTATGGAGCAGCCGATTGATCGGAGTTCCTCTACTACAGCTCCGGTGAGTTTTTCCAGGCTTGCTTCCACTGTATCTGTCAAATCAAGTCCGATATCCAGGCTTTCAGGTTCAACTCCAAAAAGTACCAGGTTTTTGGGGAGTTCATCAGTCAGCATGGCAGCAGCGAGAAGATCTGACAAACCAAGCTGGTGCGGGGATATCCGTGTTCGAAATGCTGCCGGCACATCTAAACCTTCAACCCGTGCCACCGTTCCGGGTTCCTGGTCCCATGTCATGGCATCAATGATGATGAGATAATCCCGGTTGCGTATATGGCGCAGCAGTTCAATACCGGCGGTGCCGCCGTCAAGCAGCTCTACGTTTTCCGGAAAAGTGTATCGCCTCTCCAGTTCATTCAGGGTCCGGACGCCAACACCTTCATCGGTTAAGAGAACGTTGCCAATACCAAGTACAAGTATATCCAAAAGAACTCACTTATCTCATATTACAGGGCTTTTACCCTGATAATTTCGTTATTACTTTTGTCGACCATGTGGATGGCACAGGCCAGACAAGGGTCGAATGAATGAACAGTCCGCAGGATTTCAAGGGGTTTTTCCGGATCTGCCACCGGGTTGCCGAGAAGTGCTGCTTCATAAGGTCCTAGGTCATCCTTGCTGTTTCGAGGTCCGGCATTCCAGGTTGAGGGTACTACTGCCTGGTAATTTTTGATTTTGCCGTTGTTAATCACTACCCAGTGCGAAAGTATGCCGCGGGGTGCCTCATGATAGCCGAATCCCTGCACTTCGCCTTTTGGAAAGCTTGGAGGGTTGAACGTAGTCGTATCACCACTGGCAATATTGTTGACCAGGGCTGACCATTGATTTTCCAGGGTGTCATTTAGTACGGCACAGCGGATAACCCTTGCTGCGATCCTGCCGATGGTGGAATGTAGTGCACCGACTCCAACCTTGCTGCCCACCAGCGAGCTGACCGTATCAAGTACCTGGGTAGCGTATTTCTGTGTAGGTTTGTGGCCCGCTGCAAACATGCACAGAACATTGGCCAGAGGGCCGACCTGGGCAGGCTCATCCTGAAAGGTTGGAGCCTTAACCCAGGAATACTTGCCGTCATCCTGCCAGTCAGTATAGTTGGGCACGGTCTCTCCCTGATAGGGATGCCTGTTCCACTCTCCGTCATACCAGGAATGTTTGATTGATTCCTTGACGTTGTCTTCAAAGAAAGGATCATCAAAACTTTTGATTGCAGTGAATTTGCCGATGTCTCCGTTTGGAATATATCCGCCGGGCAACTCAAACTCAGTACCCTTGGTGTCCATCGGCATATCAGGTGCAGAAAGATAATTGGTTACACCTTTTCCATGGCCTGTCCAATCTGCGTAAAAAGCTCCCACAGCAGAAACATCTACCAAGGCGACCTGCTTGACAAAGTCATTGGCTTCAGCGATCAGGGTCTTGATCAGGTAAAGTTTCTCCATATTCAGGGTGTCGGGGCTGTCAAGATTGATGGCATTGGAAACTCCACCAACAGCAACATTTTGAATATGGGGGGTCTTGCTGCCCAGGATAGCGACAACATTATTAATTTTTCTCTGGTATTCCAGGGCCTGCAGATAATGGGTAGCTGCCAGTAGATTGACCTCTGGAGCCAGTTTCATGGCTGGATGTCCCCAGTATCCGCTGCCATATATACCGAGTTGGCCTGAATCTACCAGTGTTTGCAAGCGCTGCTGGGCACCCTTTATCTCTTCAAAGCTGTTTCGCTTCCAGGGAGACAGGCTCTGGCCGAGCTTTGCTGTGGCCTTTGCATCAGCTGAGAGAGCTGAGACAATGTCCACCCAGTCAAGAGCACAGAGATGGTAGAAATGGACGATATGATCATGAACTGCATGGGCACCCATCATCAAATTTCTGATGTACTGGGCATTTTTAGGAATTTCCATGCCGAGTGCATTTTCAACCGAGCGCACTGAAGCCAGTGCGTGGACTGTCGTTCAGACCCCGCAGAAGCGCTGGGTAAATAGCCACGCCTCCCGAGGGTCGCGGCCTTGAAGAATTACTTCAAAGCCGCGCCACATCTGGCCCGATGACCAGGCATTGCTCACCTTGCCGTTGTCAACCTCGCAGTCAATCCGAAGATGTCCTTCAATCCTGGTAACTGGGTCAATTGTTATTCTTTTCGCCATTTGCTTTTCTCCTTAACTTTTGAGTCAGTAATGTATAGACACAAAATGTGTAATCACATAAAAAGTTTCGTAGACATCAACGGGGCCTAATAATATCATTTAGTTTCATGTGCAATACCTGTCGGCATCCTATTTTATATGATGCCGACAAAATTATATTATCGCATTATGCTCTGGCCTGTCCATGACTTGACAGAACCGGCAGCTTTTTGACAAATATCATGTACAGCAGAATTTCGGCTGAGATGATTGAATAGGTAATAAACTGCTCGCCGATTGCTGGGAAGTAGTGCCAGCCTGTACCCGGATCAAAACCGATAAGATAGGTGTTGAATCGGAAAAGCAGGCCGCCAAGCATTAAGCTGCAGGCAGATAAAAAGAGCATTTTGGCATTTTTTCTGTTTGTTGCGGAAGCAAGGATCACCAGCGGCAGGATATGGAGAATGTTCTCCAGCAAAAACATGTTTCCCTGCAGGGTGCCACTGAAGGCAAGACCAAAGTGGCCCCGCATCAGGAGGTCGCCAAAACGGATAACAAGAAAAATGATCAGGAGTATGGGGATCACCAAAGAAAGCTTAGCCAGTATGTCTGTTTCAAGACGCCTTTTAAAGCCAAGTGCTGAAACCGTTGATTCAAAGATAACCACCGTGTATCCCATGGTTATAGCTGAGATGAGGAAGATCAACGGCAGCATCGGTGTCCACCAGAGCGGAGAAAGCTTATTGCCTGCCAGGATCATGAGGCTGCCCAGTGAGGACTGGTGCATGGTAGGCAGCAGTATGCCCAGAGCAATAAAGAAAATCAGTAGTTTGTTGACTTTGGACTTGGTGCCGGATTTGGCTTCTAAAAAGGCAGGGGAGAATTCTATCCAGAGAACCGCTATGTATGCAGCAATACAGAGAGCGACTTCGAGGAGAATTGAATTGAAATTTGTGAACCAGGGCAGAAAGACATTGTATATATGCCAGTAGCGTCCGATATCAATGAATACTGACACACCAGCCAGGGTGTAGCCGAACATGCTTGCGAGAAGAGCAGGCCTTACCAGTGGGTGATATTCTCCATTGTTGAATACGTATACCAGAAGTGCCATGGAATAACCGCCGCAGGCAAAAGCAGTGCCTACAACAACATCATATGTAATCCATATGCCCCAGGGGAAGCCGTCATTCATATTGGTGACAGCACCAATACCGAACATAAATCGTTTTCCCAGGAAAAAAATCCCGATCAGGGTTATTACGAGGAAAAAAAGGAACGGACCCGTAAAAACTTTCCCTCCTACAGGTTTTGCCTCGCTCATATTCTATACCTCCAATCCATTTTTATTGAGGTTTTAATCTGTATCTTTCTGACTGCTGTTGACAAAATAGTACAGTCCGGCAAGTACAACAATCGGAGCAATCATGCCCTTATAGAGTGTGTGCTGGATACTCTCTGCAGTAGAAGCATAAGATTTTTCAGGCAGCTCTGGTAAACCCAGTTTGCTGAATGGAACACCTGCAAGCATAAGGACCTGGGTGCCGCCAACTTCGCTTTCTCCATAGATTTGCGGAATATAGCGGGCAGCCTTTTGGGAAAAGGTTTTACCCGAATCAATGGAGGCAACCGGAAAGTCATAGTATTTGCCCGGTTCCATCTGCCGACGTCTTTTTGCTTCAGCCAACAGTTCGTTGGTATTGCCGAAAACAGTAGCACCGGTTGGGCACGAACTGCAGCAGCCTGGAATCTCTCCCTTTGCCAGTAAATGCGAGCAAAGCTGGCACTTGACAATTTGTGGAAAGGCGGATTCCCATTCAAATTTTGGAATATTGAATGGGCAGGCAACCTGACAGTAGCGACAGCCTATGCAGGCATCCTTGTTATATGTAACGACTCCGGTATCGGGATTTTTGCGCATCGCAGAAACGGGGCATGCTGAAACACATCCAGGATCAGTACAGTGCATGCATTGACGCTTGACATATGCAAAACCATCTGCTTCCTGGTCTTTGTTCTTGCCGGTTCCGTCTTCATATTTTTTGATGATGTTGATTGTTTTGGCTGACAAGTCGCGGGGATTCTCCCATATCGGCAACAGATCAGAACTTTCCACCGGCATATCATTTGCTTTTTTACAACCAACCATGCAAGCCTGGCAACCTATACAGAGTGTTGAATCGTACAGGAAGCCAAGGGCGCCGGGCAGGCGCTCTTTTTTCTTAGCTTCGGCAAGGCTGGGTTGTCCAACTGCTGCCAGGACACCGCACCCGGCAGCTCCCTTAAGAAAATCCCGTCGTTTGATTTTCATTAGCCTAAGCTCCCTAAGTAATTAGTCCTGTTTTTTTTCTTCCTGGTCTATTTTCTTCATAGCCACGGCCCCTGCTCCAAGTATACCTCCGGCAACAACTCCAGCTAAAGCTGCTGCTCCTGGACTTATGCCGCCTCCGTGATCAACATTTATTGGAGTTTGGACTGCTCCTGGAGTGACATTTTTAACCTCTGCCGGGGTGTGGAGCGGAATATTAAATCCAACTCCTTCTTCCGAACATCCAAAGCAGGGATGCCCGGTATTGACCGGCCAGGTACCCATGTCATTGAAGCGCAGGGTTGAGCAGTTATTATAGGTTTCAGGACCCTTGCAGCCGAGTTTGTACAGGCAGTATCCATTGAGATGGCCTTCATCGCCAAACTGTTCGGCAAAACGGCCGGCATCAAAATGGGGCCGTCTTTCACAGTTTTCGTGGATCAGGCGGCCATAGGCAAATTTGGGCCTGAGCTTGTCATCCAGTGCTGGAAGTTTCTTAAAGGTTACATAGTACAGAACAGTTGAAAGGAAGTTGTAACCATTGGGTGGACAGCCGGGAATGTTGATGACCGGAATACCTGTACCTTCTAAAATCTTGTAAACCGGTGTTGCTCCGGTGGGATTCGGTTCGGCTGAAGGAACCCCGCCCCATGTGGCACATGAGCCGATGGCGATAACTGCGGCAGCTTTTGGAGCAGTTTCCTTTAATATCTCAAGCACAGGCTTGCCGGCGATCTTGCAGTAAATACCACCATCCTTGACAGGTATGGAGCCCTCGCAGACGAGGATAAATTTACCCTTGTTTTCTTCAATGGATTTGGCCCTGTATTCCTCGGCCTGGTGCCCGGCTCCGGTATTCAGGGTTTCTGCATAATCGAGGGCGATAAGGTCCAGGATTAAATGCTCAAGAGTAGGATGTGATGTGCGTAGTAATGCTTCGGTGCATCCGGTGCACTCCTGCCCTGAAAGCCAGATTACTGGAGGACGTTTCTTGGCTGCTGTTGCCGCTTCAGCAATTTTCGGGCCAAAACTGGCTGGAAGACCCATATATACCGCAGTTGCGGTACATACTTTGAGAAAGTCCCTTCGCGACACTCCGCTGGGAATTTTTTCAAAGTCAGACTCTCTGCATTTCATAGACAATCCTCCTTATGCTGGTTTGGGTAGTATCCCTGTTGCATATTACTGATGTATAAAAATAATAGGTAATTTTACTAATGTAATAGGTATTAATACCCAATTTGTTATTTTTGCAAGTACTTTTTTCTTTTTTTTGATTTTTGCAAAAGTTTTTAACTAGGAAAGATTATTAGGAAAAACAAAATAATACCTAATAATGGCAAGATGGAAAAAATTAAAGCAGGAAGCGCTAAAGTTGTTTTGGGGAGCAATATGGTAGTTGAATTTTTTCTTGTTTAGAGCATAAAAAGGAGCAATTCAGCGTAGAAGGCCAAAAAAACAAGAAGGCTCAGTTTTTTAGAAAGGAAATTATTGCTTTACGTTTACTGCGTGATAGGTGTTTGAAGGAAGGCATCCTAGCAAAAGGGTAGATCTTTTTAGGGTTCTGCATGTAGTTGTCAATCCAGCTGTCGCTTTTAAGGTTTGTAACAGCTGAGAGGTCAGGTCCCATTCTGCCTCCCTTGCCTTTAAATGTATGGCACTGGCTGCATCCTTCCCGATAGAAAAGTTTCTCGCCGTTGTAAGTCATGGAGCAGCCTGAAAAAAGAAAGGTTCCTGAAACAGTTGCGCTGAAAATAAGGAAAGAGCAGATTTTATACCTGAAGGGATTCATTGTTTTAAACAGGACTATTTTCTTGACCATGGTTGGAATAGTGCATCGTCCAGAGGGGTGGCATTAATTTCATGCCTGGCACCGTCTTGATTTGCGATAATCACTGCAGAACCTTGTTCCTCTTTTGATTTTTTTGAATAGCGCACCACGATAGATGCTGCTGTTTCAAGTTCTTCCGGTTTGCTGCTATAGCGTAGAATAGCTGAGGGGCCTGGTATATCGCGTGGTTCAAGCAGCCAGTCACCGGGTTGGCGCAAGTTTTCAATCTTGGTGTTTTCTGGTTGGTTGCGGCCGACTACAAGCCATCCACCGGACGGAAGTTTGAATTGCCGTCCGGTCATCATTAACAGGATGTCTTCCGGAATTATCTGTTTCTGCGCTTCATAATATTCCTGTATTCGTAAACTTAGGATAGGGTCAGTCAGGATACAGCCTCCTGCAGGACTAGGATAATCTTTTATGCCGAATCGCTCTGCCAGTTGCATTTGCGGTTTGCGGTTACGTCCGCTGAAATTAAACAGCTGTTGCCGGTCAATGAGGCCGTCTTTTTCAGCCTGTGTCTGTGTAAGATTTTTGGCGCAAAGGGGTCGAACCAGGATGGACTCGCAACCGCTTTCCCTCTCAATAATACGTAAGGTGTCTCTCCTCTGTGACATGGGCCGCTGGCCAACAACCTCACCTGTTACAAGAAAGGAGGCTCCGATCGCAGGCATCATTTTTTTAGCCTCTGAAAGCAGGAATATCTTACAGTCAATACAGGGGTTAAAATGTTTACCAAAACCATGTGCGGGATTTTTCAGCAGTTCCAGATATGGGACCGTTACATCTTTTAAGATGACATCGATGCCGGATGTTTCTTTTATCTTTCGGATGTACTCTTGTTTTTCTTGTAATAGTTCGTAGCCGAAAAAGGGTGTGACGAATTTCACGGCAACAACCTTAATCCCCTGGGCGGCAACAACACGGCAGGCAAGGGTTGAGTCAAGACCTCCGGAGTAGAGGGCAAGTGCTGTTATTTCTTTGTAATTTTTAGTCATCGATACAACACTTATAATGGGACAGATTTTCAATCTTTTTCTGCTGATCACTCTGCTGACAACTATCTTTTCTCTTTAGATGATCTCTTTATTTTTTACCCTCGAAACCTTGAAACCTATCTTTTCCCTTTTCCCTTTTGTAAAATCTTTTTCGCAAAAGCAAGTGTTTCCTTTGTTACAGAGTCACCGGCAA
>JBDLJI010000047.1:0-10856 GCA_039714455.1 Thermodesulfobacteriota bacterium | reverse complement strand
TAAGAGTCTTGCCAGGCTGGTTTCGCGGCTTGCCTGAATGGCAGCGATTGCGTTGCGGGCTGATTTTTCAGCCCAGCCTTCAAGAAAAACCAGGTCAGTGACTTTCAAACCATAAATATCAGGGATATCCTGAACGATTTTTTCGTTAAAAAGCAGTTCCATCGCCTTTTTGCCCAATCCTTCAATATCCAGCCCAGCCTTTGAAGTGAAATGAATGAGCAACCGCATCCTCTGGGCCTGGCAGTGAGAGTTGGGGCAGCGGGTGATCGCTTCGTTTTCCGGAAGGATGAGGCGATGCTGACAAACCGGGCAGCTCTCCGGCATCCGGATATCTTTTTCACTGCCGTCCCGCTGTTCAACCAGGGGCTTGACAATTTCAGGGATAACATCACCGGCCCTCTGGATAAGGACCTGGTCGCCAATCATTAGGCCTTTGCGGTTTACTTCACCTGAATTATGCAGGGTGGCGCGACTGACCATAACACCGCCGACATTTACCGGCTCGAGGATCGCCACCGGGGTTATTGCGCCGGTGCGGCCCACCAGGAACTCAACGTTTTGTAATATGGTGGTGGCCTGGGTGGCGGAAAATTTAGCAGCAATAGCCCATCGGGGGCTTCTCGCCTTGCTGCCAAGACGGTTTTGCAACTCAAGGGAGTTGACTTTAACGACCATGCCGTCGATATCGTAGGGCAGTGTCTGGCGAATATTCTGTAAATGGGAAAAATGTTCTATAACAATGGAGATATCTCCACAGAACTTTGTTAACGGGTTAATGCTGAAGCCAAGTTTATCAAGATAATCCAGAAGTTCCTCCTGGCTGCTGCAGGGAATTTGTCCGGTATCACTTATGCCGTAAGCAAAGAAATCAAGCGGTCTCCGGGCAGTGATTTTTGAGTCAAGTTGGCGCAGGGAACCTGCTGCGGCATTTCGGGGATTGGCGAAAATGGTCTCGCCCGCGGCAAGACGCTGCTCGTTTAAAGCCGTAAAGCCCTCAAGCGAAAGATAGGCTTCCCCACGAACTTCAAGCAGTTCAGGGATTTGAATGTTTTGGGAAGCTTCCAGTCGTAAGGGAATTGAGCGGATGGTTTTGAGGTTCCGGGTGATTTCTTCTCCGGTGCGGCCATCCCCCCTTGTTGAGCCAATACTGAGCAAGCCTTTTTCATAAACAAGTTCTACTGCCAGACCGTCAAGTTTTGGCTCAGCCATATAGGATAAGGACCGCTCTGTTTTTAAAAACCTTTGCAGCCGCTCTTCAAAATCATGAAGCTCCGTTTCATTGAATGCATTTTCCAGACTGAGCATGGGATGGGTATGGCCAACGGTGTGAAACTCGTCCAGCGGTCTGCCGCCAACCCTTTGGGTAGGAGAATCAGGCGTGACCAGTTCAGGATGCAACTCTTCCAGCCGTAGCAGTTCCTGAAACAATTGGTCATACTCAGGGTCAGCAATGAGCGGATCATCCAGCTCATAATAGCGCTGCGCGTGGAAGTTGATCTGCTCGCGCAGCTTCTGAATTTTTTTCTTAATGTCCGGCATGTTTATGTGGAGCTTGTTATTTGGGTTTTTGCAGCAGTTTGCCGCCCTTGGAAATGTTCTCGTGCTGGTCCTCATCAATAAAGATCAGGATGGAATCCTTGGGCTT
The DNA here is from genome assembly GCA_039714455.1 of Thermodesulfobacteriota bacterium. Lineage (GTDB taxonomy): Bacteria > Desulfobacterota > Desulfobulbia > Desulfobulbales > BM004 > BM004. The sequence continues at coordinate 9,211 of JBDLJI010000047.1, read as the reverse complement.
GTTGGCCACCCTTGCAATAACATCGGTCACTCCGCTGCATATCTCTTCTTTCTGCTGTTTGTCCAGGGTGCCGGCTAAACGGATGTTGACATAGGGCATTGTTTCCTCCTTGCATGTTGATTTTTAGAAATTGATTAAATCTATATACCCATTTAGAAGAATCTTGGCTATGTTTTGCCAAAGATGCTATCGTAAATCAAGCTAGCATACTGTATTTATTAAACTACTAGCCACATAAATTGAGCATTTTGGGACAATAAATTTCAGAAATCATAATTTCACTGAGAGTGACAAATATGCGAGTACTGGTAACAGGAGGAGCAGGTTATATCGGCAGCCATACCTGCGTTGAATTGCTGGCAGCCGGCTATGAAGTGATAGTGGTAGACAGCCTGATTAACAGCCGGGAAGAATCCATCAGACGTATCGAGGAGATCAGCGGCAGAAAGCTGCTCTTTCATAAAGTTGACCTTCTGGACAAACCTGCGCTTGACAGGGTTTTTAAGGAGGCAGCAGCTGATGCGGTCATCCATTTTGCCGGTCTGAAAGCTGTGGGTGAGTCTGTTGCCATGCCATTGCAGTACTATAAAAACAACATAAGCGGTTCCCTGGTGCTCTTTGAAGTCATGGCACAACATGGCGTCAAGAACCTCGTTTTCAGCTCTTCGGCAACTGTGTATGGTGATCCTGCCTCGCTTCCCATTACCGAAGATTTTCCCATAAAAGCCTCAAATCCCTACGGTTGGGCCAAGGTGATGCTCGAACAGATCCTGCAGGACCTCTATCATGCAGATCCATCATTGAATATTGGACTGCTTCGCTACTTTAACCCGGTGGGGGCGCACCCTACAGGAAGGATCGGCGAAGATCCGAAGGGGGTGCCCAACAACCTTGTTCCCTTTATTGCCCAGGTGGCAGTGGGCAAACTCCAGGAGCTGAAAGTCTTCGGCGATGACTATCCTACACCTGATGGATCAGGAGTGAGGGACTATATCCATATTATGGATTTGGCCAGCGGTCACATGAAGGCCCTGGAAAAACTTGCCACAAATCCGGGTCTGGTCACCTACAATCTTGGTACAGGAAAGGGATACTCCGTTTTAGAAATGGTAGACGCCTTTGCAGAGGCAGCAGGTAAAAAGATACCATACAGAATAGTAGGGCGGCGGCCTGGTGATATCGCCAGCTGTTATGCCGATCCTTCAAAAGCTGAAAAGGAGTTGTCCTGGAAGGCTTCCAGGGATATTAAGGCGATGTGTGCGGATACCTGGCGCTGGCAGACGCTAAACCCTAATGGTTATGAGTAGTCTAAACTAGCTTTCAGCATTCAGCGGCCAGCAAAAAAGATATTTAAAAATTGATTATGGGTCCTGGTTTCTGGTTTTATGCCAGTGCCTAGTAACCAGTACCCAGTATCAGGTCTTATTTCTTCTTTGCCTTTTCCTTTTCTGGCGCAGGCTTGGGCGTAGGTGCGGGCAGACCAAAACCCAATCTGACCTTCTGGGCTATATCCGTAGTGATGTCATTGTGTTCTTTCAGGAATGTCTTGGCATTTTCTCTGCCCTGGCCGATGCGCTCCCCTTCATAGGAGTACCAGGAGCCGCTTTTTTCCACGATATCCTGGCTAACAGCAAGGTCAAGCAGATCACCGACCCTGGAGATGCCCTCACCATATATTATATCAAACTCGGCCATCTTAAAGGGTGGTGCAACCTTATTTTTTACCACTTTAACCCTGGTGCGATTACCGAAAACTTCCTGTCCATCCTTCAAGGTGGCAATTTTCCTGATATCCAGCCTCAAAGAGCTGTAGAATTTCAGGGCGTTGCCACCTGGAGTGGTTTCCGGGTTGCCGAACATAACCCCGATTTTCATGCGGATCTGATTAATGAAGATAAGGGCGGTATTGCTGCGTTTTAGAATGCCGGTAAATTTCCGCATTGCATGTGACATGAGCCGGGCCTGCAGGCCGACATGGTGATCCCCGACATTACCGTCAATCTCTGCCCGGGGAACAAGGGCTGCAACCGAATCAATAACAATAATATCAACTGCGTTGCTGCTGATAAGAACCTGTGCAATTTCAAGAGCTTGCTCTCCGTAATCAGGCTGTGAAACAAGCAGGTCATCCACATCGACACCCAGTCTGCCGGCATAGGAAATGTCCAGAGCGTGCTCGGCATCGATAAATGCGGCAATTCCGCCGCGTTTTTGTGCTTCGGCAATTATGTGCAGTGCAAGGGTGGTCTTGCCGGAAGACTCAGGGCCATAAATTTCAGTCACCCTGCCCAGCGGGATGCCCCCGACGCCGACTGCAATGTCAAGGCTCAATGCCCCTGTAGGAATTGCCGGCACTACTTCAACTTCATGGGACCCCATCCGCATGATTGAGCCTTTGCCAAATTGCTTATCAATCTGGTACATCGCATTGTCAATGGTTTTGTTTTTTTGCTCACGGGTTGGGGTTGCCATATTGATTGCTCCTTGTTTGAAAAAGTATAACGTCAGTAGATGATAATTATTTGATTTTATAATATATGTTAGGTTTTCTCCACATAATTGCTGCGGCCAACATGATACTCTAATAAATATGTCAAAACTTTAAAATAGATTTTGCGCTGGTCTGAATATATTTTAGAAAGCCGGATCAGTTCTCTCTTTTTTCCCTATCAATAATATCAGTTTGTCTGCAGTTTTACTCCAAGGAGTAGACGCCGTACCAGGTCCAGGGATTTTACGGCGGTTAACTCCTGTACCTGCAAGCGGTCTCCCGGGAAACGGCAGGGGATGTCAACTGTTTCATCAGGGGTGGAGAGGCCGATAAATACAGTGCCCACAGGTTTTTTCGGGGTGCCGCCTGTCGGACCTGCTATGCCGGTAACCGCCACACCTATATCAGCTGCGGTTTTATGCCTGATGGAGTCAGCCATTGCCCTGGCCACTGCAGAACTGACAGCGCCGTGACCGGCGATCAGAGAAGGATCTAAACCCAGAAGTTTTTCTTTTAATTCGTTGCTGTAGGCAACCAAGCCGCCGACAAAATAATTAGAACTTCCCGGCACAGTTGTGATCTTGTGGGCGATGAGTCCTCCTGAGCATGATTCAGCCGTGGCCAGGATTTTTCCCTGACTTTGCAGGAGTTCACCCACCACGCTTTCCATGGTGTCATCATCAATGCCAAAGAGAGAATCACCAAGGGAAAGTTCAATCTCATTTTCAAGGTGCTGGAATGTGCGTTTAATTTCCGACTTGTCTTCATCAATGACGGTAAGACTCAGATGCACTTCCGGGAAGACCGGGTAATATCCGATGCGGACCCTGCCGTCTTCCTCTTTTTCAAGATGGGCCACACGCCGGTTAATTTCTATTTCACCCAACCCAAAAACCTTAAACACTTTTTGTTTGACCAGTTTTGCCACACCCTCCTGCCATAGACCAAGTCTTGGAATAACCGTATCGGCGAGCAATTCCTGCATTTCATGGGGAACACCTGGAAGGAAAAAGATTGGTTTGTTGTCATGCACCAGAAGATATCCAGCCATCCTGGCTTCAGGGTTGAGTACCTCGGCTCCTGTCGGCAGCAGGGCAAGTTTCTGCAAATCATTCAGGACCTGATCATCCGGCTTGGAAAGCAGCGCTTTTATCTTTGCAAAAATCTCGGGGTGAAAAACAGTGGGCCGCCCAAGGGCCTGCCCGACAACTTCGCTTGTCAGATCATCACTTGTTGCACCCAGCCCACCTGTTACGATAATAAAGTCAGAACGTTTAATAGCGCGCTTGAGGGTTTTGCTGATCTCTGCAGGAGTATCTCCAATAGTGGACATGGCACTGATCTCATGGCCTGCCGAGAAAAGCAGCCCGGCAGCGAAACGGCTGGTGGTATTAAGCACCCTGCCGGAGGTCAGTTCATTGCCGATTGCTATTATTTCTCCATTCATGCTGTAGTAGGGGTAAATTTAATATTATACCATTAGGAAAGAGTCCCAATTACAAAGCGCCCCTCTAGTCTTTCCAGCTTCACCGGAACTATCCTGTTGATATGTTCGGGTGAAGCCTCAAAGTGTACCGGGATATAGTTACCGGTAAATCCTTTGGCCAGACCGGCAGCTGATTTTTCAGATTCAACCAACACCTGATGCACCTTGCCAATCCGGCTTTCATAAAAAGCGCTTCTCTTTTTATGATCTAATTTGCGCAGAACCGCAACTCTCTCGTCCTTGATTTTTGCAGGAACCTGGTTCTCCATTTTTGCAGCCGGGGTTCCGGGTCGTTTAGAGTAGGGAAAGACATGAAAATAGGTAATGGGTAAATTCGCAAGTAGCTCATATGTTTTAAGAAAATCTTCTTCTGTCTCGCCTGGAAAACCAACCACCACATCGACCCCTATTGCTGCCTCGGGAACCATTTCCTGGCAGCGGATTACTTTTTCCGTAAACTGTTCCACTGAGTACCTGCGGTTCATTTTTTTAAGGATTGTATCACTGCCGCTCTGCAGGGGGATATGGAGGTGGCCCATAAAGTTATTTTCTTCTGCCATAAATTCCAGGATATCCCTGCTGATTTCGCTCGGCTCCAGAGAACTGAGACGATATCGCACCTCAGGAGTCAGAGCCGAGAGTTTTCTCAGCAGGTGAAATAAATGTAAAGGGGGCTCCAGGTCCAGGCCGTAATGCCCGACATGAATTCCGGTTATCACTATTTCCCTGTGGCCTTCGTCAGCATAACCAAGCGCCTGGTCCAACACCTTATCTAAAGCAAGGCTTCTGCTTCGGCCCCGGGCATAGGGTACAATACAGTAGGAGCAGAAGTTGTTGCAGCCGTCCTGTATTTTTAAAAAAGCCCTGGTGCGGCCGGGAAAACGTTTAACAGGAAGCAGGCTGATCTCTTTCTGTAATGCAATATCATCGAAATATTTTCCGGCATTTTTATCTGATAGAACCACATCCAATAGCTGATGTTTGTTTCCATTACCCACAATTGAGATGGGACTGGTTTCAATTTCCCTGATCTTCTGGGGATCAATCTGGGCATAACAGCCGGTCACTACAACCTTGGCTTGAGGATTGGTGCGCTGCGCCCTGCGGATGAGTTGTCTTGACTGGGCCGCAGCCTTGGCAGTGACAGTGCAGGTGTTAATGACATAAATGTCAGCAGGTTTGTTAAACGGGCTGACAGTTAATCCCTGTTCCTCAAAACCGGATTTAAATGAGGCTGACTCACACTGGTTGACCTTGCAGCCAAGGGTGGCCACAGCCACGGATTTTAGAATTTCATTAATCTTTTTCATGGAGCAAATAACTTACGTAAAATTGGGGAGGAAAGCAAGCTCCATACCCTGCTAATAATATAGTAGTAAAATTACAGGGTCGGAATCTATTTGCTTGAAAGAAGCGTGATGGCAAAAACTAATAATGGTAAAAACAGAAGACAAGTCTCGTCAGTTAATACTTTAATGGATATTTGTCTGAAAATAGTCCAATTTCACTTAGGGCAATAATATCTTTGCTTGAACCTAAAGCGTATTTGTAATAAAGCACTGTGCAACAATTTATCTCTACAGGAAAAGGACCATGAATTCTGAAAAAATATATCCAATTGATGTGCTCTGTGTGGGTGCAGGCACCTATGATCTCGTCTATTCCGTTGACCGCCATCCGGAGCCGGATGAAAAAATAAGGGCAAGTTCGTTCACCGGCTGCGGAGGAGGACCTGCAGCCAACGCAGCAGTCACGGTGTCTCGTCTTGGCCTGCAATCTGCCTTTGTTGGCTATCTTGGCAATGATATCTTCGGCAACGCCCATATTGATGAACTGCAGCAGGCTGGGGTGAACACTGATCTGGTTGCAAGAGGAGAGTTCTCTTCAGCCCTGTCCGTGGTAATGGTCAAGCCCGATGGCAGCCGGGCTTTAGTTAATTACAGAAAGCCTGAAAGTTTTCTTGCGGCTGATTCCGTTGATTTTTCCTCTATTAATGCCAAAGTGATCCTTTTTGATGGTCATGAACCCAACATATCGCCTGCCCTGGCAAAGTCCGCCCGGCAAAGGGGAATCATCACCCTGCTTGATGCCGGCTCGATACATAGCGGCACTGAGGAGCTGGCAGGTCTGGTGGATTACCTTGTATGTTCAGAGAGCTTTGGGCTTGGTTTCACCGGGGAGTCAACCGAGGATAGGGCGCTTGAAAAATTAGGGGCTTATGCGCCCAACGTTGTAATCACTGTTGGAGAAAGGGGCCTGGTATGGAAAAACGCTCAAGGGTCTGGCCGAGAGGATACATGCAGGATAAAGGCAGTTGACACTACCGGGGCCGGGGATGTGTTTCATGGCGCCCTGGCAGCCTGTCTGGCAGAAAAGAGGGAGTGGCGTGAAAGCCTTGCCTATGCAAGTGCGGCAGGCGCTCTTTGCTGTACGAAAATCGGAGCACGTGTGGGTATTCCCACGAAAGAAGAGGTTGAAGAATTTCTAACGAGTCGATAAGGGCCTGTCTGCTGCATCATCGGGCATTCCGCGTAGCCATATTACAGCGGAACACCCTCTTCCTCGAAGTCGGAGTTTATGCCCTGCAAGGGTGCTTATCTACATCCTGACCCTTCTTGACTCGTTTCCAGTTTCCTTAGAACAGAAATAAATCTGCCCCGGTTGCTTGATCTATTCTCCTTCAAATTCGGTCAAAGAGAAAACGTTATATCCTTTTTTCTTCAGCTTTGCCTCACCGCCGACATCGGGCAGATTAACGATAAAAGCCATCTCAGTGACTTCCCCTCCCAACTTCTCGATAAGGGCTGCTGCTGCCAGAGCCGTGCCACCGGTAGCTAAAAGGTCATCAATTACGAGAACTTTATCGCCTTTATTCAGGGCATCTTGATGTATCTCAATTGTGTCGGTGCCATACTCCAGGGCATACTCCTGTTCTTCCACTCCACCGGGAAGTTTGCCGGCTTTTCTGATGGGCACAAACCCTTTGCCGAGTGTGTAGGACAAGGCACCGCCTATGATAAAACCGCGGGCCTCAATACCGACGATTGTGTCAAAGGGAATATCATTTGACACATAACGTTGCGTGATATTGTCAATTACCAGTCGAAAACCCACCGGGTCCTTAATGAGTGTCGTGATGTCCCGGAACATAATTCCTTTTTTCGGATAATCCGGTATCGTTCTAATACGTGATTTGACAGGCATTTTCCCCTCCATTCAATAAATATAATCGTTATGTAATTCTGATTGTTCAGTCGGAACAGACATCATCACACATTTGTATTTTGGGTATCGTGTTCATAAAAAGATTGATGACTGAATCAGAGTTCTTTTCCATGGTGTTGACAATCATTTCCCATGTTACTGATTCTTCGCCTTCCCGCCAGCAATCATAATCCGTGGACATGGCAACCGAAGCATAGTGGACCTTTTTTTCCCGGGCAAGAACAACCTCTGGTACAGTACTCATATTGATCACATCCGCGTTCCAGGCCCTGAACATGTGGCTTTCCGCCTTGGTTGAAAAGCGAGGTCCTTCAATTGTAATGAGGGTTTTATCGATGTGGTGCTTTATATCAAGCGTCTCGGCTGATTCCTTTAACAGTTGCCGAAGGTTCGGACAGAATGGTTCAGCCATGGGGGTGTGCACCACCTCGTCTTCACTGAAAAAAGTTTTTTTTCTTTTTTTGGTAAAATCAATAAACTGGTCTGGAAAAACAAGGTGACCGGGTTCAATTTCCTCACGCAGAGAACCGACTGCGGTTGCAGCCAGTATATGTGTGCAGCCAATTTCTTTCAAAGCCCATATGTTGGCCCTGAAATTCACCTGGGATGGCCTGATGGTGTGCTGCTTGCCGTGCCGGGCCAAAATGGCAATATCCACCCCTTCTATTTTCCCGCAGGTTAATGTTGATGAAGGCTTGCCGTATGGTGTTTCTATATTTATTTCGTCTGGATCATGTAAAATGTCAGGGTTATCCAAGCCGGAACCGCCAATTATGCCGATTTTGATCATTTCAACTCCTCTGTGTGGTTTCCCGTCCCTATCTCACAATAGGTTTGGCTTTAGATTTGATTTACAATTATCCCTGAATAGCAAAAAACAAAAATAGATATACTTCTTCTTGTCAATATTTTTAATTTATTTATTTTTTCGTGAGAATCTGTTGTACAAGTTTAAAATTTTGGGATCGTAAAAAATCAGATATGTGGAATTTTAATGATTTTCTATCTTACTGGGGCTGGAAACTTTGAAGCTTTTCAATAATACAAGCCTGCTCCTGTTCACGCTTTTCATGACCCCTAGTCTGCGTAACCGCTACCAATAGCGGAAAAGGGAAGATTTAACTTCAGTTCAGGTACCTGTTTGGCTATCCAACCGGTGAAGGTGTTACTGTTGGGGCTCGGAAAGGCTCTATAGGCCGTTTTCCAGGGGTAGGAATTGGCAGCCTTGTCCACGCAATTAATCAGTCTATCGACCTCTTTTCCTCTAAGTCTTCCCTGCTTGACACAGTTAGACATATCAGCAGACATTTAGACTTTTAATCGGTGTCATTCGTAGTGCATATCATATTCTTAAATTGAAGCAATAACTTATGACCTAACATAATATTCCAATTGACCGTCAAAGGCTCCACCGGATAGTTCAAATTCACATCCAACTCTTTTTTGGTGAATATTTTTGACAATAATATCTCTTTTAATATCAGTTCCTTTCCCAAAATCAAGGCTAAATTCTATACCAAGCTCATCATCAATTCTTAAAGTGGGTGCATCTAGACTTGAAAATGCCAAGCCAATGACAGAAATATCCAGGATGACAATATCACATCTGCTGCCCTTTTGTGAATGATCGATATAGGATCCCCTCAGAAATGTTTTTTTGCGAACTTTTTTACGGAATTCAAGAAAGACTTTAAATGTTTCTTTACAAAAACACTTAACTTTTAGTTTGTGTTTATAGCCCCTGAATGGTTCAGCTGAGATTGATTGCCACTGGCCGCAATATGGGCAAATTAAAACCGCTCTATTGTTTGGTCTGACATATGTTTTAGAGTATCCAGATTCTAGCATAGTCGAACTCATCAAAAGGTTTAAGTTGGAATTATATATTACGGTCAAAGGAGAGAAATGTCAAAAAGTTTGTGAGGGAATAGCTTGTTAGGAATGATTGTTGAGTTAATAGTTACTTGCCACAATGTTGATTCTTTGGAGCCTCGGGCCGAGGCAAGATT
>JBDLJI010000046.1:0-10881 GCA_039714455.1 Thermodesulfobacteriota bacterium | reverse complement strand
ACACTGAAATCTTGAAGCAAAGTTATGAATGAGGGGCACTCCCTTTTAAAATTGATGCTGCCCCTTTTTTGTAAAAAGGGGTAGTGACCACAAATTATTGGCCAGATTTAAGAAAGCTGGTCACCGACCTGTATTTTTTCAAGTCAACATATCCACTGTACATCTTGCACTTTTAAGAATGATTCGCAACTGTTGATTGATAGCAGTAATCTTCAAACGGTAATACTGAAGAATATTCTTTACCAGATTTTACAATAGCCTTGAAAATTCTTTAATAAGCAATTTTTATTTTTATATGACCTCTTATGCTCATGCCATGTAACAAATTGTTATTGCACAATAATATCAGAAATTTCCTTCAAAATATCTTTTGGCACAGAATTTGGAATAATCTTAGAAAGTAACATATTCATCCTAACAGAATTGTGTATTTATTATTTTAACCAACCAGCAAAGAAACTCCTTTAAGATAAAATGAATAAATTTGCCTTTATAATGTTACTTCTGGCTTCATCAGTTTCTTTATTTAGTTTAAAAGCTGTTTCACAAATTATTACTGAAACCGATCATGCATTAGATTCAGAAATTTTTGTGTCCCCTGAGATAAAAAATATTTCTCAAGCAGATATTGAAGGTATAAAAAAAGAGGTAATGGTTGCACTCAACTCTATTCCGCAAATACTTAAACAGGATATATCCCGAGGAGGAAGTGGCACGACTTAGATTCATTAAAAGAGCAAAGAATCTTGGATTCACTTTGAATGAAATAAAAGAATTGTTGTTTATCCGTCATAATCCTAATGCGACCAAGGCAGATGTTAAAGATCGGACACTGGCTAGAATAAAAGAAATACAAGAGAAAATTAGTGACTTAACAAGAATAAAAACTGCTCTGGAACATTTAGCATCTTCTTGTGATGGTCATGGTTCACTTGATGAATGTCCTATCTTGGAAGCCTTGGATTCAGATATTAATATGCACTGCAAACACCGATGGAGGTTATAAAAATGACTGGAGCTAAAAGTATAATATTATGGATAATTTCAATAGTAGCATTCGTGTACTTCATGATTCCGATGGGGGTTATAAAAATGACTGGAGCTGGAAGTATAATATGGATAATTGCAATAGTAGCATTCGTGTACTTCATGATTCGGGAGGGTGGAGTTTGCTCTGGTAGTAAACATGAGCAGGATCACGAAACCGACAAAGAGAAGTCGCGAGGTGGTTGTTGCGGCTAAACAAATAGATTTGAGGACATTAACATGAAAAAAACAATTCTAATTGCGAGTATACTGTTAATACATAACTGCCATGACTGTGCCCCAAAAGAGTACCCTGAGCTTTTTTCAAAACCAACGAATGAAAAAGATAATTAGATCCCCAAATTTAAATAATTAAAAATCCAGATTACTTGCCAACATCTTGACTTTCTGATGAAGAATTACCAGTTAAGGTGTGCACTGGCAATAGTAACTTTCTACTTGACACTGTCAGACATATCAGCAGATATACGTAACTATTCTATGCCTGCAAAAAAAGAATAATCTTAACTATTATGTTAGTTGATGAATCCCTTAATTCCATCCACAACAAACTGTACTGACAGAGACGCAAGTAACACCCCGAGTAATCTTTTCACAAGATTGTTGCCAGTTTGCCCCATGATACGTGAGAGTTTTTTTGCGGTCAAAAAGCAGAACAGGGTAACGAGAAAGACCAAGATTACCGCGAGTACCAAGGCAACTAGATCCTGCTTGCGTAGTCCCACATCGGCAAATAGTAGAACAGTTAAAGTCAGGCAGCCTGGTCCGGCTATGAGTGGGACTGACAGCGGGAAAACCGAAATGTCTTCAGGTTGTTTACCGGTTCGGCCAGCTGCGAACCCTTCCTTTTTTGTTATCATATTGAATGCAGTGTAGAATAGTAACAAGCCCCCAGCAATTCGGAATGAATCTAAAGCAATTCCGAGTTGATTCAATAAGTTCGCACCAAAGAAACCAAAACAAAGAACAATGATGGTGGAAAGCAGAACCGAACGAAATGCCATCTTCTGACAATATGAATCTCCTTTGCCATCAGTAAGGGCGGCGAAAATAAATGAAGTGCCAATTGGATCGACAATGACGAAATAGGATAATAGTGCCTTTAATAACATTCCGGTGTTCAAGGGCCGTTCCTTTAGTAATGAAAATCTACAAAATCATCCTTGCCATTGTTTGTAGTGAATTGAACGTTCAAGCTATTTAATACTTTTACATATTCCTTTGCGTCAATTAACCAATGGACATGGGCTCCGCAAAATGGGCATTGGGAAAGTTTCAATTTGCCAATATAAGCTTCTCCACAAATATTATATTGATAAATGTTTGTCATCTTTTGCCCTCTTTTGACCACATAATATCGATAGTTATGGATACTTTATTTACACTTTGCCTTCCTTTGTTTTCCAGTACGGCTTAACAAGATCCTCGAATATGGTCATTGCAGCGCCCGCCCCCTGTCCTGCAGCTGTGACGATCTGCTTATAACCGCCCTCCACATCTCCCGCTGCATAGATACCTGGAATGTTTGTCCTGTGGCTGTTGTCGCACTTGATAAAACCGTGATCTGTCAGGGTGACACCTGTTTTGCGGGCCAATTCAACCGCCGGTTCATAACCGATGGCGATGAAGACACCCTCTACACTTTTATTGATTATTTTGTGGCTTTTATTGTTATAGAGAACCACTTCTTCAACTTTCTTATCGCCACGGATCTCCTTGACCTCAGTATCGAAAATCACCTGGATGTCATTATCTTTTAGCTGATTGACCAGGTGCTCCTGTGCCCTAAACGTGTCCCGATGATGCACAATGGTAACCCGAACATCATTGTTGGCCAGATAAAGTGCTTCGGTCAAGGCACTGTCTCCACCGCCCACCATGATGACCTGTTTGCCTTTGAAGAGGGGGCCGTCGCAGGTGCTGCAAAAGCTGACGCCGCTGCCTGATAAACGGCTCTCACCGGGGACACCCAAGTGGCGGTAACTGGCACCGGTAGCCAGCAGAACAGCCCTGGCTGTATAGCGTCGCCGGTTAGTCAGGATCTTAAATGGTTGTTCGATTTTTATTTCCATGACATCTTCATCGGGAAAGATGTTGACATACTGCAGGGCATGGCTGACCATTATGTCAACCAGACTCTTGCCGCCGACCTGGGTGAAGCCGGGGTAGTTTTCCACCACCGGAGTCAGCGCCACCTGCCCGCCCAAGGCTCCCCGCTCGATGATGACCGCATTTAAACCGCTGCGTGCTGCATAGATCCCGGCTGTAAGACCAGCTGGGCCACCACCGATAATTGTCAAGTCCGTTTCGACCAATTCCGCATCGCTTTCCGGGATAAAGATATTCTGCTGTTCCAGTTTCTGCAGTGAAGCGAAAAACAACTCTTCAGGGAGTGCTCCTTGGGCAATCATAACGCCATTGGCATAGCAGATCGGCACACTGAAAGCATTATACTGCTCAGCCAGATCAGGGTTAGCCTGAATGTCAATTATCTCAAGAGAGATAAGCTCTGGCTTGGCAATCGCCGCTTTCAGGGCATTGACCGCCTGCTGCGGGCAGTAGGGACAGGTGGGGGTTAGAAAAAGCTTGATGGCTCGCGGTGAGTCAATTTTATCCAGAATATTCTGCGAGGGTCCGCTTATCTCTGTTTTGCGGTATCCCAGCATGCTGATGGCTTCCATAAAGGTCCGGCCCTCTTCCCCCACCGGTGCGCCAAGCCACCGGATGGCAACATTTTCCGGGTCGAACAACAAAGTGGGAGAATGGCTTACATTGTACTTCTGTGCCAGTTCATGATTCAAACCGAACTCCCGTAAACTTACCTTGTCTGTCAATTCCCTGACCGCCCTGATAACAGCCCTCGCTGCCTCGCTAAACTGAGTATTGACCAGTGGATCGGTAAAAAGAATTAAGGGGATCTCGTGCTCCAGATGACCAAACAGCTCCGTCAGCCTTTTACGAACCCGTTCCAGTATCTCCTGCGACACTGCCGGGTCTCCTTCTCTATCATAGGATGCATCTTGGTCGATCATGCCTTTCCCCGATATTAGAGATTAGAACTTTCAAGCATATTTAATTTATCTTTTAGAGACTTTTTCTTTTTGAAACTTTTATCGTAGCGTTCCTGCTCACTGTATATACAGCCACAATATGACTGGCGATAAAGGCCTGTCTTTTGGGACATGTCGATGCTCTGCTGTCAACCCTCTCGAAAATCATAGTAGTGGAAAGGGATTATGGTGATAAATAATCTCTTTTTCAGCCAGAGTTGAAAATCGGGGAGGGACTATCAAACCACCCTGAATCCTGACACATTAATAACCTATAATGAATCACCGGACTGGCTGTCAACGAAAAATCCGACCAGTCAACGTGATACTGCTTTAAACCAAAATTGCTTGCCAAAGCAGAAACTTTTGGGGAGCTATCCCGGGTTTCTCACAAGCCGAGACAGCCGTAGATACAAGGAGTAGGGTGTTTGGCTATATATGAATATGCCCAAATTACCTGCGACAGGTAAGCGACTGCAAGGAGACTCCGCAGTAGATGCGGCTGTATCAGCTTGCCTTGTGCGAACAGTTCAGTATGTTTTTCAATTTACGGCGTTCATATACACTCTGTTCTTGTTCATATCCTTTTATACCATCTTCTAACCCCCTCAGACTATTACCATTCACTATTAAATGCTGAAATGTTCGTGAGAAATGAGGGCTATTTGGAAGTTGTCATGTATTTATCCTGTTGGTGTCCATCAATAGTCGCAACTTAATTGACAAGGCCCATATCGTGAATAAAATTTATATAAGAAAGATTATTATTAATTGGTGATTGTTTGCCAGTAAGAAGGCTGTATTAAGCCGGGAGTTTTCAAATGACTATAATAAAAGAAAAAGAAATATCCTTTGAGATAGACAAGGAAGGGTTTCTTGTGGACATGGAGGACTGGAACGAGGAAACCGCAAGAATCCTGGCCAAACGGGAAGGAATTGAAGACCTTACGGAAGAAAAGCTGGAGATTGTTAAATTCTTACGTGATTACTACCGAAAATTCGATGCGTTTCCGATTTTGAACTATGTCTGTAAGAATACAAGTCAACCGAGGGGTTGTGTAAACGAGGAGTTTATCAACCCCATGAAGGCATGGAAAATAGCAGGTCTTCCCAAACCGGAGGGGATTCATTTCGTGTCGGTTGACAGCGGACACAATAATTACATCATGGAGGAATGTTGCTGACTCTTTAAGGTGTTGAGTCACGCCTGGAAATGATGAGGGCAAAACCAATTGCTGTTGTTTTTTTATTCGAGGTGTGCCCTGCTGTTTTATAACATCATCATTTATTTATGATTTTTATGCAAAAAACAACTGAAATATATGTTAGGATTAACTGGACGGATTTAAAATATGTCATTAATAACGATTCTACAACCTAGCTATTTGTCTTTATTGATAAATTTAAATTAATCAAATCCAGGTGGTCTTGTTCGATTTCAACCAGAGCCTGAAAAATGTCTTTTACTCGAGGTTCTGTGGCTTCATTCAGAAATTGCTTGTAGAAATTTATCGCATTCGTCTCCAGAATTTGTGTTTTGTCCAATGACTTCTTTCTATCCTCTGTACATAGATTTCCCATAAAAGGAGTTTTGCAGCCCGGATCTCTATCAATAAGTTTGCCAACGAGTTCAGCATGTTCAAGTTCAACTTTTGAAATTGCTTTGAACATTCCCAGAATAAACTCATCTTTGGTTTTTTTTCTGATGCAGTGATAAATTTTTGCAGCCTTTAACTCAAGATTATAAGTAAATTTGAGATTTTTTCTTGATATTTCAGTCAATGTAGGCACTTCAGGTTCCACATATTCCTCTGCGTCTATTAACCAACGGACATGGGCTCCGCAGAACGGACAGTGTGAAGGTTTCAATTCACCAACATAAGCTTCTCCACAAATATTGCATCGGTAAATGTTTGTCATTTTTCAATCCCCTTTTAACGCTATAATATCGGTAGTTATGGGTACATTTTTTCAGCAGTTCATTAATTATATGGTCATGATTAGAACAGAGGTTATTGCTACCGCAGATAAATACTTTTAAAATGATTGAGTTGTTCTAAATTGTCTATCACATCAACAACCTCAATCGAACCATCTGAAAAACTCTCCTGTACATTGACGTTTCCACCTGCCTTAATAATTTTTTTTGCTTCTTTGAAGGCTGATTCCAGCAACTCTCTGTTGTTGGCGTCCCTGGCTCTGGTTAAATCTGATTTATTTAATGCAAGTTGCCGTTGTCCCATATGGAAACCTCCTGCTTTATGGAAATCGGTCGATGAGATAGATCAAACTGCTACCCTTAAGTCTGTCAGTCTTATTGAGCCACAGAAAAGAAGTTTTCCTCCACAACAGTTAATAGAAAGACTGTATTTCCTGCTTAACTGCATCCAGGGAAAATGGCTGTTTTATTAAAGGAGACTCTTGAATCACCGGGATGCCCTTTTCAAAAGTCTTGCGATTATTTCTGTAAAATATACCGACAGGGATCCTTTCACCCCACTCCAGTGATCTTTTAAATGCCTCAATGCGGTCAGAGGGATCATACTCGTCCTCCAGGTGGTAAACCCTTTCCTTGTACCAGTGAAATGTATTTATCCTGTTAAAAGTAATGCAATTCTGCAGGATATCTACCAAAGCAAAACCCTCATGGCGCAATGCTTCTTCCATGATATGTTTCAGAAAAGTAAGGTCTGATGCTCCCGCAAAGGCCCGGGCCACAAAGCTGCAGTCCAGGGAAATTGCCAGGGCAAGGGGATTTAATTGCTCGGCAATGTTTCCAAATGGCTGCGTCTTGGTTGCCACCCCCTGCATGGAAGTAGGTGATGCCTGCCCTTTGGTAAGGCCATATACCTGGTTGTTATGAACAAAGAGTTTGACGTTTATATTGCGGCGTATGGCATGTATTAAATGGTTACCGCCTTCACCATAGCAATCCCCGTCACCTGCAATCGCTATAACCTGCATTCCGTGGTTGGCCAACCGCAACCCTGTGGCGACCGGCAAGGTACGGCCGTGCAGGCCGTTAAACATATTGCACTGGGTATAATGAGGGAGTTTAGCGCCTTGACCTATACCGGATACGATAGTGAACTGATGCGGCTCAATATCAAGTTCCACCAAAGCCCTCTTCAGGGTATTCAAAATTGCAAAATTGCCGCAACCCGGACACCACGCAGGTTTTTGACCTTTATAATCCTCGAAGGTAACCATTTAATTCTCCCAATAAACTATCTAAAGTGAACGGACGGCCGTCATACTTATTGATCTTTTCCTTAAAGGTAAAACCGGTCTCAGCCCTCATAAGCCTGGCAAACTGGCTGGTGGCATTATTTTCAATACATACGGCGAGGGAAGCCTGTTCCAGTAAACTTAGAAAATCAAATTTCTCAAGCAATGGGAACGGGAAAATCTCACTGAAATGCAACATACCTATGCGGTAATGGTCGGACAGGCTATCAACCGCCTCTTTCAAAAGACCATAGGTGGAGCCGAAACCAACCAGGATTACTTCAGGTTGCTCGGGACCGTAAAATTGAGGCGGCTCGATTTCCTGCCGGATTGGCAGCAGCTTTTTGTGAAGTCTTTTTTCAACCATCCGCACCCTGGTTGGCGCATCCTCGATAATATGTCCCTGTTCATCATGTTCATCGCTGTCTACAACCACTGTATGTATCGAATCCCCAGGAACCGCCAGCGGCGAGATACCGTTTTCAGTAATTGCATAACGATGGTAGGACTGCAAAGCGTCAAGGTCCTCCTTCCGGAGCCGGGAATCTTCATACTGTAACCGTTTGGCATCCAACCCAACATAGGTCCATTCAGAATCAGCCAGATACTGATCCGACAGAATAAAAACCGGTATCTGGTATTTTTCCGCCAGATGAAAGGCCTTATTAGTCAGATAAAAGGCCTGCTCCGGGGTGCCGGGAGTGAATACGACACGCGGGAATTCCCCGTGCCCGCCATGCAATACAAAAAACAAGTCGCCCTGTTCGGTGCGGGTCGGCAGACCGGTGGCCGGGCCGGGCCGCTGCACCTCGGCGATAACAACTGGAGTTTCAGTCATGCCGGCTAAAGAAATCCCTTCGGTCATCAGGGCAAATCCGCCGCCAGAGGTGCCGGTCATGGCCCGCACACCGCCATAGGAAGCACCCAGCGCCATGTTGATAGCGCTGATTTCATCCTCTGCCTGTTCAACCACAAGATTATATTCAGCAGCCTTTGAAGCAAGGTAGTTCATTATGCCGGTGGATGGTGTCATCGGATAAGCTGCATAGAATTTACAACCACTCAGAAGCGCTCCCAACCCTATTGCGCCACTGCCGTTAATGAGCATGAGCCCTTGTCGCTGCCCCACCGCGACTCTAAAATATTCCAGGGTCTTATGCTCCTTATGCACGAAGTCAAAGCCTGCCTGGGCAGCATCCCTGTTAGTGGCGATAACCGATGCCCCTTTGCCATGTAAAAAATCGGCTATGGTTTCATCAAACAGGTCGAGTCCCATGGCCAGGATTCCCAGGACGGCGCCGACAGCCACAGAATTTGCCATTATTATATCAATGCCCAACTCTTCGGTAATGCCAACAAATGGTACATTTACAAACTGCGGTCCGGAGAACTTTTGTTTTACCGAATCCGCGTCATAGAGGATGACCCCTTTTTCACTCAATGTTTGCTGGTGGGTTGTTATTGTATTGAGGTCAAGGGCTAAAAGGATGTCGATTTTATCTCTAGAGGAAAGTACCGGTTTATCTGCAAAGCGGATCTGGTAATAATTGTGGCCGCCGCGGATACGTGACATGTAATCCTGATGGGTGAAGACATGCAAACCGTAGCGTGAAAACAATTTTGCCAGGACACTGCCGATAACCTGCAGGCCCTGGCCGGCTTCACCGCCTATCCTGATCGTATAGTCCATATAACAGATCCTCCTTGCAGAGCTTGCCCGGATATAGAATGCAGATTTGCTCTGGCTAACAGATAATATGCATTGGAGTAAAAAAACCTACCGGTTTTCTACCCATTATGCAGCCTCAATATCACTATGGGGAGCGTGCCTAAAATCAAGAATTTTATCCACCCGGATAACAAGTTTTCGCATTACCTGGGGTACCGGCACGTTGTCTTCCTGCTCAGGGATATAGCCGTCCAGATACGCCAGATCTTCAAGCCGCTCTGTCATTCCGAGCAGTTGATAGCCTTTGTCAGCTGCAGGATCCCATATTACCAGCGAGATTGCCCTGTTCATACTGAGGTTTTCAACGGTCATTGGACAAAACCAGGCTGTTACCTCTACCAGCCCCTCAGGGTTAATGGAAAGTTTACCCGCGACTGTCATATGGGGCACTCCATCACGACCAACTGTGGCGACCTGTATATGTCCAATCCTCTCTGCTAATTTGTTTGCTCTGCGAAGAGCTGCTATCTCCATTTATATTGTTCCCATTACGGTTTCACTTTGCTGAATACATATTGACCTATGCCTGATTTCTTCTCCCAAAGAGCGGATAATTGAATTTTTTCCAAAAAAGAATGCATAAAAGCGAGGCCATAAAAATAAGACCTCGCAGTAATTTATTCTCCGCTAATAAACCTTATGTTTGAATGCCCTTATAATTAACATAAATGTCATGGACCCTGCGTCTAAGATTGCGAAGGGTTTTGGAATCCTCTTCTGTGAGCCAGCGGGGTTCACTGATGGAGTAAATGCATTTGTGCAACTCGTCGATAACATCCTCTATGGCGAAACACCACTCACCGGTGCATATTTCTGTCATCCCTGCAGCTTCACTAATATCATCATCCAAAATATCAACTGATTTGTTAAGATTTGTGATAAATTCTCTGTGAGCTCTCAACATGCTCTCTTCCATCTCGGTTTGTCTCTGCATGTTCATCACCTCCTTTTTATCAATAAACTTCCCATGCAGTTCGTCAAAAAGACGAACTGCATGGTTGGGTCTTAATAAAAGAATGAATCAACTTCATCGTAATAATTTTCAAGGCTAGTTATCTTGGCTTTAATCTCGGATTTCTCAGGCGCCCATTCCGTAGGGCAGCTGGTCCTTAACTGATCGATCCGTTCATCCAGTTCGGTCATTATGATATGAAGACCGTTCACCTTTTCATACATCCGCTGCTTATCACTTGTCGGCAGATCGTCCATCTGACGCATGATGTTATATAGTTTTGCCTTCCAGGCGTTCAGCTCAATATCCACATTTTTGCAATAATCTTTAACGTCCATGATGTTCTCCTTTATTGAATTAATCCTTGTTTATTTTCAGTCATTTTGAATATGTATAATAAAAAAAGCCGAGTCTCCTTTCATAAAGGCAACCCGGCTATCTCAATGAGATCCGTGGCTTTCCGCCCCTGTTTTTCGACAGGTTTGGCTTTTTCTTGAAGAAAAAACACAAAAGTCTCAGTTAGAATAAATTATTCCTCCAGAGGCTTTATAAAAGCTTTTTCAGGACACCCCCTTTCGTTTCTGTATACTCCATAAATCATGAAGAGGTTAATGTGTAATTTGTATTAAAAACACTAAGGAGAAAAAAGCTGAGAGTCAAGATGGCAAACACCACACTGTGGTGGTTGGGTAGGATATGATACGGTCCACATGCTTGCCAACATAGAAACTATTTCCAGCCTCTTTTTTGAAGTTGTATTCCCAGCTTATTTCTTTTTGTTATGTTGATTTTTTCTTGATCAATTATCAGATTGAACGAATCCGCTCCCCTGGCAAGATGGACATTCCTGCTCAGGTGTGCACTGGCAGTCCTCC
>JBDLJI010000045.1:0-10978 GCA_039714455.1 Thermodesulfobacteriota bacterium | reverse complement strand
CGGATGAAGATAATTTTTTGTCAGCTTGTGCTTGCATAATCCTATCACCTAAAGATGAAGTAGAGTGTTGAACAACTGTTGCTGGTATAACTATAACTGTATAATATTACCATATTTTTATATATGCTGTCAAAAGTGTCTCAAGCTTTTTAAAACAAGGGTCATGACTAGAACAGAGGATATTTAAAAAATCATTCACTGGTAAGTAGTCCATCATTAAGTCCACATGTTGACAAGAAGCCCGTTGGCACTCCAATGGTGGATATTCCTGATTAACTGCCCGAATGGAATGTTTTGCTGCAAATGCAGGATGGAATCGTAGGCCCTGTCGGGAAATGGTTCGTATACGAACTTGAGCGTCAAGCCTGTGCAAAAGAGAAGAAATACCAGTACAGCGGCCATGCCGCCAAGCCCCCAGGTCAGGGAGAACCTGAGGGTGCGTTCCGGAACAACCCTGGGCCTGAAATGCAGCAGCAGGCTGCGGAAATATTTCCGCTGGCCTTTCTGCTCTTCTGCCGGTTTATGGGCACCAGGAAAAATTGATAAACGGATGCGCTCTATGATATTCATGGTAACTGCATCATTAATGCTTCAAGTATTTTTTTTAAAGGGGCTGGACTGTTTGAGAGGTTTCTCTCTGAACATTTTTAACAATAAGTGATATAGATTTTCATTGCGATAAAGATCGGAGGGGATTTTTTTATTGTACCTGGAAGGAAACAGTATTCAGTACAATACCGGAACTTTCCTGCAGTTCAACAGTCCAACTGCCTTTCAGGTTTGCAAGTTTTTTGCTGGAATAGGTTCTCCAGCGCCTGCCTTTTTGAAGAGGAAGGGATATTCTTGCCTTTTCCTGCCCCTCAAAATACCAGACAAAACTGATTGTCGTGTCAATCTCGATATCTTTTGCCTCCAGAAAACAAAAAACGGTTCCAGCATCAATAGAAAATGTGTCGGTTATACCATAAGGTTCTCTGTCTGAAATTCTTTCACAAACAGCCATGCGGCTGATAGTAAATCCGGGATCATCCATTGAGAAGACAGGTGAAAACAAGATAAGTGATACCGTAATGGTTACAAAGATTGCAGAAATAATAGGGCGTAACTTCATCGGGTTCTCCTTGAGCATTTTTGCGTTAATAATAAATTATTGTGGATATCTTCAACATATTTTTTTTAATATATTTACATAAAATAATTAAATCATTTAAATAAATAATCATTTTTATATATTTGCAGTCTGCAATAGTGTAATTTTCTCGATAAGGGTAACTGCCTTAGGTTAAATTTCTTTAGAAATTAAAAGAGGTTGAGAAACTTTTCCGACTGTGATATTTATTCGGTTGTTCATAATTGTCATTAATTAAATTTGATTCTGTAAATAATGTTTTATAAATATACAGAAGGATGCTCTCATATGAAATTAATACTAAAGTTTACGGGGTTCATGGTTTTTGGAGTTTTAATCTGGGGGGCAGGGTACTCTCAGGCTGAAACACTTCAGGAAGCGGTTCTGTACATACTGCAGACCAACCCGGAAATAAGAGCTGTATCATTTAACCGCCTGGCAAGAGACCAGGAGGTCACGCAGGCTCAGGCAGGATACTGGCCTACTCTCGATGCTTCCTATAGTACCGGATGGACAGATCATGAAGAGCCGATAGACGGCACATCGCACCCAAAGGCTGCACTTTTAAGCCTTCGGCAGAATGTCTTTAGAGGATTTGCTGATAAATACGAAGTGAAAAGACAGAGGTCCCGTGTCGATTCTGCTGCTTACTTGCTGCAGGGGACCTCTGAAAACATTGCCCTGCGTACATCAAGAGTATACCTGAATGTCCTTCGCCAGTCAGAAATCAACGAACTGGCAATAGAAAACGTCACAATCCATAAACGTATTTTCGACCAGATCAAGCTCAGAAGCGAGTCGGGATTGGATCGGAAAGCTGATCTTGACCAGGTTATGGGACGTCTGGCCCGGGCAGAATCAGATATGATTGTCACCGAGGCAAATGTCATTGACGCGAACACTGATTACCATTTTACTGTTGGGCGTATGCCGGAATATCTTGTTGCACCCTATTCTGTTGATTCTGCTATGCCTGCATCTATAGATGAGGCTGAGCAACTGGCAGTGTCAAATTTTCCTATCCTCAAATCAGCACAGGCAGACGTTAATGCCCGGGAAGCACAACACGTTGTTGCCAAGAGCAATTATTATCCTACACTTGATATTGTAGCAGACCAGAGATGGGAAGAAGATGTCGATATTCCCGGTGATCTGGAAGAGTTTACTGCTGCCGCTGTAGTACGCTATAATATTTTTAATGGCTGGAAGGATAAAGCCCGCATTGCAGAAACATATAAACTTATCTGTGAGGCACGTGAGATCCGTAATAACACCCATCGTCAAATCGTTGAATCTATCCGGCTTTCATGGGTTGCATATCAAGCAAGCTTAAACAGTATCGCTTTCCTCGAAGACTATGTGAAAGCGACAGGTATAACCGCAGAGGCTTTTTCCAAACAGTGGAACATCGGCAGGCGAACCATGTTTGATGTTCTTGATATAGAGGCTGAACTTATAAACGCAAAGATCGATCTGGTTAATGCCAGGTATGATAAAACCTATGCTCAGTACAGAGTTTTGAGCGGCATGGGTAAGTTGATTAGTACGCTTGGTCTGCAGTGGCCACTGGAAAGTAATTAGGATTGAGGAAGAACTGCAGGTACAGATCCAGGCGGAAGAAGGCCCCGCAGGGGGATAAAAAGTCCGCAACAGATGCTAAAGATTTTTATGATTCCTCAAAGAGAATAGTTCGTTGATTATTGGAGATCTAATTTATTAAAATGGGATAGCAGATTTTGCTATCCCATTTTTATTTTGCAGAGGTTCCTATCTTCCTAACAATTTCTACTGGGAGTGCACCCAGAGAAATAGTGCTTCCTCTATTAAGCATTGTGATCAAAAATACTAACAAAATAGAATATTCACTGCCTTTTCTGATCTTTCTTTCTTTTTTGGTCTTTATCGTCCCGATCATTAATGGACAAAGTTTTCATCTTGATGTGGAGCTTCTTAATAAAGCTGAGCAGAAATATGGCAAGTCGGCCCGTTTACGACTTACAGCATGGGAAGATCTGATTATTTCAGACACTAGCAAAACCGACAGGGAAAAACTCGAGAAGGTGAATGATTTTTTCAACCAGATGGAGTATGTCGAAGATATAATTCACTGGGGACAAAAGGATTACTGGGCCACGCCGATAGAGTTTTTAGGCACCCAGGCTGGGGACTGTGAAGATTACACTATTGCAAAATATTTCACTCTGAAAGCCATGGGTGTTGAAGATGAAAAGCTGAATCTTACATATGTTAAGGCTCTTACCTATGGTGTGCACCACATGGTTCTAGCATACTATCCCACACCGGGAGGTGTACCTCTTATTCTCGATAACTATGTCACAGATATCCATCCTGCAACCGAGCGCACGGACCTGTTGCCGATATATAGTTTTAACGGTACCAGTCTGTGGCTTGCAAAACAGCGTGGGAAGGGCAAGTTGGCAGGCAGCAGCAGCCGACTGAAGCGTTGGCAAGACGTGATGCAGAAAATGTCTGAGGATAATTTGGGAACATAAAAAGATAGGTGCTATTGGGTCTTCAGATTGAAAAGAATTATTAGGTTTAAATTGCAGACAAACATATATGGGACGATACAAATCGAATTATTATAATTTGGCTTACTAAAGGTGTAAGATATGACGCTATATCGACAACTCTTGATTTTTACCCTGGTACTGTTCTTTCTCCTTTTCACCGGCACTTGGCTGGCAAAGCTTGAAAGCACCCGGTCTTTTCTCATTGATCAGTTGGAATCCCATGCCCAGGATACTGCCACGTCCCTTGGCTTATCAATTTCACAGCGTAGCCTTGAACATGAAGATCCTGCGATTGAAACAATGATCAATGCTGTGTTTGACAGGGGATATTACCGGATTATCCGATATACGGACGCACAACAGAATGTTGTTTATGACCGTGTGCTTGACGTAACCATTGAAAATGTGCCGCAATGGTTTATCCGTCTGATTCCATTAAAAACACCTGAAGCTACTGCAAATGTTATGGCAGGATGGATTCAGGCCGGCTCAATTTATGTGAAAAGTCATCCCGGCTATGCCTATAAAACCCTTTGGGAAGATGTTGCCAGTGTGACTCTTTGGTTTTTGATTTGCGGTATTTTCCTTTTGGTAGTAGGTGGTTATGGCCTGAAGGTACTGCTTAAACCCCTTGTCAAAGTTGAGGCTCAGGCAGATGCCCTCTGCAGAAAGAGGTATGAAATCCAGGATAAAGTGCCATGGACAAAAGAGTTGCGCCGTGTCGTAGAAGCCATGAATCGCATGACCGGCAAGGTCAAGGAAATGTTCGAGGAGCAGGTAAGCATTGCAGAAGGTCTTAAAAAACATGCCTACCATGATTCTCTGACTGCTTTGGGGAACAGGAGATTTTTTGAAAGTCAGATAACCGCCCGTCTTGACAGAGGCGAAAGTACAACACAGGGTATTATTCTCCTGCTCCAGATAAAAGACCTCCATGGATTGAACCAGCAGAAAGGATTTCAGGCCGGTGACGAACTTTTACAAAAAGTCGCCACTATATTACAGGAAGCAACAAAACAACATCCAAACTCTGTCCTGTCCCGTTTAACAGGCGGCGATTTCGGCATTTTTGTTCCGGATGCATCATCATGGGATGCCGAGAGCATTGCAGATACAGTAAGCCGCAGGTTGAGGCAACTGGCAGTTGAACAACTGACACTGACAGATAATGTAGGGCATATCGGGGCGGTAAGTTATGAGAGTTCAACCACTATCGGTCGTCTACTCTCAGAGGCAGACCTGGCATTGCGATCAGCCCAGCAGACTGGACCGAATAAGTGGGAACTTAATACAATTACAGCAGAAACAGAGAAGATGCCTCTGGGGCAGCAACAATGGAAAGGAATTCTTGACCAGGCTTTATCGGAACGAAAAATTGCTTTATATGCCCAGCCGGTTGTCAATGTTTTGGATAAAGAGAAGATTTACCATCTTGAGATATTCTCCCGTATCATCCAGGAAGACGGCAGCCTGTTAAGTGCAGGTGTATTTATGCCTTTTGCAGAGAGGTTGCAGCTTGTTTCATACCTGGACCGCATCGTCCTGGAAGAAGTATTGCGAATCGGAACCGGCGAAACAATTGTCAATAATGTTGCGGTAAATGTTTCATCCGCCTCACTGGAGAATGAATCATTCCGTAATTGGGTCTATTCTGTCCTGAAAACCCTTCCTGAAAAGGCACCACGGATTAATTTTGAATTTACTGAATTTGGAGCTGTTCAGAATCTGGACCTGCTTAAGGAGTTCAGTGTGGCTGTCAGGCAGCTTGGGCATCTTGTCGGGCTTGACCATTATGGTCAGAGTTTTTCTCACTTGGGTTATCTTAAGTCACTTCGGCCTGACTATGTCAAGATCGACAGGGCTTACACAGGTGAGTTGAAGGACGAGGAAAGTGACAGCCGTTTCTTTATAGGATCGCTCTGCAGTGTTGCTCACAGCCTTGATATTAATGTCATTGCTGAAGGAGTTGAAACAGAAAAGCAATGGGAGCTTCTCAAAGAACTCAATATTGATGCAATTCAGGGTTATATTGTTGATCGGCCTAAACCGCTGACTGGTGTGGTAAGCTGATTAACATACTAAAGTATAGCTCAACCTCCTTACACTTTGTCTATCCGGCGTCTCGGCTTGTGAGAAATGCGGGTTAGAGGAGGGTGGTACATGATAAGATGGGGGGAGATTCAAATATTATCTGTGGAATTGTCTTATAAAATATCATCTACCATTAATTGATCTGATTCTATCTTTTTCCGTATCTGTTTACGCTCATTGATTTTTGCCTGTGCTTCTGCCGGCAAATCAGTAAAAAAAATAATGTTTTTTCTGATGAGAAGATCAATCAGATCCTCAAGTATACGGATGATGCCGATATCGGAAAGGGACAACAACTGCATCCAGGGATCTGTATCGACACTCCTGTTGAGAAATTCCAGGATTTCTTCATCCATTATAGATTTCTGCTCACTTACATCCTTTTCAGGTTTATTGTGTAAAGCAATTATGTTCCCATCGTTATCCCTTTCAATATACAGCATAGCTTTGCCCCATGAGGATGAGTTAGTGTTGTCTTTTTTATAAGCTATTTTGGTGTGTTATCCAACAAAAAATAGACATCTCCTTTTTTTTACACTAAAATATATTTACCAGGTTTGATTAATGCGTTAAAAGAACATGTTGTTACCCATGGTTTGGAGCCACTTTATTTTTTTCTAAGCTGAAACATCGAATCTATGCCGGAAAAAGACGAAAAACCCCCTTCAAGTGACTGGAATCTTGGAGGGGATACAGATACCCATGATGATCCGCTTTTGGATTGTCTTATGCAGCTTGCCAAATTACATGGCAGATCTGCATCACGGACCGGTTTAAGCTCCGGCTTGCCGCTGGTCAACAATCGGCTTACCGTGGAATTGTTCCCCAGGGCAGCAGATCGCGTCGGGCTATCAGCCCGTATTCTCCATCGCCCCCTTGAGAAAATTATCACCCTGCAACTTCCTGCTGTTTTGCTTCTGAAGGACCGTAAAGCCTGTATCCTGGTAGATATTGAGAATGGCGGCCAACAGTTGAGTCTCCTCTTGCCTGAAACCGGCATGGGGAAAAAGACTGTTACACGACAGGAGCTTGAGGAAATTTACACCGGATATTCCATATTTGTCCGTCCAAAATTTCGGCTGGAGCGTCAGGCCATTGATGAAATCAGCCCAAATTCCAAGAGGGGATGGTTCTGGGGTACCATATTTGAATCATGGCGTATTTACCGCGATGTTTTTGTTGCATCCTTTTTAATCAATGTCTTTGGTCTGCTCGGCTCTTTTTATGTCCTTAATGTCTATGACAGGGTAATACCAAACGCTGCCTTCGAAACTCTCTGGGTTCTGTCCATCGGCATCACTGTTATTTATGTTTTTGCAGTTATCCTGCGAGGCCTTCGGGGGTATTTTGTTGACGAAGCAGGTAAAAAAGCCAACCTGAAAATATCCGCTATCCTTTTCCAAAAGGTGCTTGGTCTGCGTATGGAGGCACGACCCCAGTCAATCGGCTCATTTTCAAAGAACCTGCAGGAATTCGAATCAATTCGAGACTTTATCACCTCGTTTTCTATCACAGCCCTGATCGATATGCCTTTTGTAGTTCTGGCACTTCTGGTCATCTGGTGGCTCGGTGGTATTATAGTTTATATACAGATAGCCTGTATTGTTTTACTATTGATTTATGCGTTTTCCATTCAGGTTCCCCTGCAAAAGGCTGTTGAAAAATCATTCCAGGCATCAGCCCAGAAAAATGCAATTCTGATTGAAGGATTGTCCGGCCTTGAGACCATCAAAATGCTTGGGGCTGAAAGCCAGATCCAAAGAGCTTGGGAAGAGGCAGTCAGCTATATTGCGAAGTGGAGTGCCCGCTCCAGGCTTTTGTCTTCATCTGTGAACCATTTTTCTTTTTTTATACAAAGCATGTCAGTTGTCGGCGTGGTCATTATGGGTGTGTACATGATTTCCAACGGTGATCTCAGCCAGGGAGGGCTGATCGCACTGGTAATTGTCTCACGCCAGGCTATTGCCCCCATGTCTCAGGCTGTAGGCCTTGCCACCCGTTATCATCGTGCCAAAGCAGCTTTGAAAACCTTAAACCAAATTATGGAACTTCCGGTTGATCGACCGGAAGGCAAGAATTTTTTGCACAGAGCAGAAATTCGAGGCGAAATTGAGGTCGAAAACCTCACTTTTTCATACCCGAATCAGACCGTAAAGATATTGAACAACATTTCTTTACACATTAAAGCTGGGGAAAAGATAGGTCTCATTGGTCCAATAGGTTCAGGGAAAACTACTCTGGGCAAGCTCTTACTTGGTTTATATGAACCACTCAGTGGGATGGTGTGCATGGACGGAACAGATATCAGGCAGATAGAGCCTGCTGATCTGCGACAGAGCATCGGCTATGTATCACAGGATATAACCCTTTTCCGCGGTACTCTTCGGGATAACATCGCCATGGGTGCCCATGATGTAGAAGATAGTACAATTTTACGGGTTGCCGAGTTAACCGGCGTCAACGAATTCGTTAAAAAGCATTCCATGGGTTTTGATATGGAAGTAGGGGAGCTTGGCAGAGGCCTTTCCGGCGGCCAGAGACAATGCGTTGCTCTGGCCAGGGCAATGCTCCTCGATCCTCCTGTGCTTGTGCTCGATGAACCGACAAGCAACATGGATAACAGGACGGAAGTTCTGCTGCGGGATCATCTGTCCGATGTTATAGCAAACAAGACGGTGATATTAATAACCCATAGGGCTTCATTACTTGAAATGGTTGATCGTCTTGTTGTGATTGATAATGGTACCATCGTAGCTGATGGTCCCAAGGCCTCAGTTCTAGAGGCTCTTAAGAGAGGCCAGCTGAACGTTTAAACCGGGGTAAGCACGTTGTCTGAATCAGAGAGAAAAACAGAGTCAAATAAATTATTCTACCGCATGAAGGCAGAAGATGTCGATCTGACGACGGATATACGTACGTCTATCATGGCCCAGTCTCCAAGGGGTGGGCGTGCCATCATCTGGGTTGTCCTGGCTCTCGTTGTGCTGTTTACAGTCTGGGCTTATTATTCTGAGATAGAGCAGGTGACCCGTGGCGATGGCAAGGTGGTTCCCTCCACCCAGATACAGGTTGTACAGAACTTTGAAGGGGGCATTCTTTCTGAAATTATGATCGATGTCGGTGAACTTGTCAAAAAGGGTCAACTGCTGCTGCGTATTGATGAAACCAGGTTTTCGTCATCATTCAAACAGAACCGGGTGAAAGCTCTTTTATTCAAAGCAAAGGCAGCCAGACTGCTGGCAGAAGCCAATGGGTCTGATTTTGAAGTGCCGCAAGAGGTCATTGATGAGAAACCCAAAATAGGGGTTCGTGAAAAGGAGCTCTTTGAGTCAAGAAAGAATGAATTCGATTCGTCCATGCAGATTTTGCAGCAACAGATAAGGCAGAGGGAGCATGAGAACAAGGAATTGTCGTCCAAACTTGAAGAGTTGACCAGAACATATGCTCTCTTGAACAAGGAACTTGAATTGACCCGGCCGTTAGTTGAGCAGGGTGCAGTATCGGCAGTTGAAGTCCTGCATCTTGAACGCCAGGCAAGTATGATGCAGGGAGAAATTGAAACGATCAATCAGACCATCCCAAAGGCCGAGTCCAGGCTTCAGGAAGCTCAACTGGAACTCCGTGAGAACCAGCTTGTTTTTTTCAATAAGGCCAAGGCTGAGTTAAACGAGGTGCTGGCAGAGCTTGAAGAGGTTTCTGCATCTGCAATAGCCCTTGAGGATCGTTTACGGCGGACCAATGTCCTGTCACCTGTGACAGGAACCATTAACAGAATTCTGGTCAATACAGTCGGTGGTGTAATCCAGCCGGGCATGGACCTTGTTGAAATTGTCCCCTTGGAGGACACCCTGGTGATTGAGGCAAGGATCAAGCCTTCAGACATAGGTTTTCTCAGGCCGGACCAGGAGGCTAAGGTCAAGTTCACTGCCTATGATTTTACCATTTATGGAGGTCTTGACGCCAAGCTGGAGCATATCAGTGCAGACAGCATAACTGACGAACAGGGCAACAGTTTTTACAGTGTACGATTGCGGACCACCAAGAACTATATTGGTCCTGAATTAAATCCACTCCCGATTATTCCCGGAATGGTAGCTTCCGTTGATATTCTTACCGGCAAAAAGACAATCTTGTCCTACCTTTTGAAACCTGTTTTGAGAGCCAAATATATGGCGTTAAGGGAACAATAATCCATGGTTATTCTTTTGAGCAGCGCGAATGATTCGGTTATTGAAAGATGGACAGGCCTTCTGAAGGATAAGTATGACCTGGATCAGGCAAATTCATTGAGTAAACTCAAAAGTTGCTGTACTGAAAAAAATTTTGCCATTATCCTTCTGCACCGTCCCCTGGTCGACCCGGATACCTTTGTTGAAATACGGCGTTTAAATCCCCTTTGCAGGATTTTTCTGTTCTCTGATACACCAAATGAAGAAGAAGGCTTAACCTTTCTCAAGCTGGGAATTGTCGGATATGCAAACACCTATATCTCTGCAGAACGCCTTGCAGAGGCTGCTCGGATTGTTTCAAGTGGAGCGGTATGGCTGGGCCAGAAGGTCATGCGGCGCTTGATACTTGATTCCTATGCCAGGGCAAAAGAAAAGGAAGCGTTAAATTCAGGCAAAATACTTGAAAGCCTGACAAATCGGGAGCGTGAAATCGCCAATCTTGTTGCCCAGGGGCAATCCAATCTTGAAATTGCCGCCAACCTTGATATTGTAGAACGCACAGTCAAGGCCCACCTGAGTTCCATCTATGAAAAGACCAAGACCGGCAGTCGGTTGAATCTGGCGTTGCTGATTAATAGGGGTTGAGTGGATAGCTAATCATACTGAACTAAATCTCTGACAAACAAAAAAAATGCCGCGAAAGTTTTATTTCAACTTTCGCGGCATTTTTTATTTACTGGTTAATTTTTATGATAATGGATCATCACCATTGTCATCTATAAGGGTGCTTAAATCAACTTCACTCAAATTGTCAATATCAACGCTTTCAAGTGTTGCACCACCTCCGTCTAAAATATTGAGCTCGGCTTTGCCATCAGAATTAGCGTCAGTCACTGAAAAGTCTACAGCTCCAACGACGCCGCTGGCATCAATATCGTCACCTGCTTCATAGTCTATAATGGTGTCTCCACCACCTACCACGAAGGTGTCGGCACCGGACCCACCGATTAAGGTGTCAGCACCGGAACCGCCAGTGAGTGTATCATCACCTGAGC
>JBDLJI010000044.1:0-11032 GCA_039714455.1 Thermodesulfobacteriota bacterium | reverse complement strand
CATGGCAGCAGGTAATATTGAGGAGGACGGCTATAATTTTGTCCATCGTTATCGCAATCAGCTGGAAAATTATATCGGTTCCCACCCTGATTTTCTTACAGCCCTTATTCCCCTGAAGTTCGACATTTTGGCGCCGCCGATAATCAAGGATATGCTGCAGGCTGCCACTGCCGCAAATGTCGGGCCCATGGCCGCTGTTGCCGGAGCTATTGCTGAACATGTAGGCCGGGATCTTCTTGGCACCGGTTTAGAGGAAGTGATGGTTGAAAACGGCGGTGATATTTTTCTGCAGAGAAATGATGATTGCGTCACAGCTATTTTTGCCGGCCAATCACCGCTTAATCAAAAAGTGGGCATCAGGATTCCGGCCGGCAGTATGCCGGCAGGCATCTGCACCTCTTCCGGTACTGTCGGCCATTCACTCAGCCTTGGAAAGGCAGACTCTGTTACAGTGCTGGCTGATTCCGCTTCTCTGGCAGATGCTGTTGCTACCCGCCTTGGCAACGAGGTTTCTTCCGGAGGCAAAGAAAAGATAAATCATGCTCTCGGGGTCGCCGGAGCCATCCCAGGGCTTCTTGGGGTAGTAATTATATGTGGGGAACATATGGGAGCCTGGGGTGAAATTGATTTGGTTGGTCTGGATTAGGAATTCTCCAAGAGGTTCCTAGGAAAAGTTGATGAAACATGCTATATGCAACCATGATTTAAATAAAAAATACAGGGGATATCAATGTCGCAGATTCAACCCGTAATACTTGCAGGCGGAACCGGAACCAGACTTTGGCCTTTGTCCAGAGAGCTTTATCCCAAGCAGCTTCTCAACCTGACTGAGGATATTTCTCTGCTGCAGGCAACAATAAAGAGAATTGAAGCCCTGCCTAATATGCTGCTACCATTGGTCGTGGTGGTAGGTGAAGAGCACCGTTTTCTGACTCAGAATCAGATTGTAGAACTTGGCCTGCAGG
Source organism: Thermodesulfobacteriota bacterium (assembly GCA_039714455.1). GTDB lineage: Bacteria > Desulfobacterota > Desulfobulbia > Desulfobulbales > BM004 > BM004. Next base: position 10,067 of record JBDLJI010000044.1, on the reverse strand, counting down.
ATAAAATAACCATCATTTTAGAGCCGGTGGGGCGTGATACAGCACCTGCCATTTGTGCCTCAGCGGTCTATGCACTTTCAAAGCATGACGAGGACACCGTCATGCTGGTGTTGCCGGCAGATCATCTGATCAGTGAACCTGAAGCCTTTCTGCAGGGCGTAGAGCAGGCTAAAAAACTGGCTGCAGAAGGATACCTGGTAACATTTGGTATAACCCCGCACAGCCCGGAGACAGGATACGGCTATATTCAAAAGGGGGAAGGAAACAAGGTCATATCCTTTGTAGAAAAGCCTGACAGGAAAACAGCAGAGCGATATCTTGCCGAGGGCAGCTATTACTGGAACAGCGGCATGTTCGCCTTCACCCTCAAGACATTTTTGGCTGAGGTGAGGAAACATGCACCGCAAACCTGCACATCCATGGAAGTCTCTGTTGATAAGGGCCAGGTTGATGAGCCTTTTTTTCGGCTTGAGCAGATGAGTATGGAGGCCTGCGCCTGTGAATCAATAGACTATGCCCTGATGGAGAAATCCGGCCGGATAGCGATAGTGCCTGTTGATATGGAATGGAGCGACATAGGGTCATGGCAGGCTCTCTGGGATGTATCCGAGAAAGATCATGAAGGTAATGTAGTGCAGGGAGATGTCATATTAGAGGATGTTCAAAATAGTCTTGTACGTGCTGAAAACAGGCTGGTGGCAGGAGTGGGGCTCAAAGATACGTTGGTGGTTGAGACCGCAGACGCCATACTGGTGGCACCGCTCGCCAAGGCCCAGGAGGTTAAGAAAATTGTCAACCGTATCAAGGCGGATAAAAAAGAAGAGTACCGGTTGCACAAGACTGTTTATAGGCCCTGGGGCAGTTATACCGTGCTGGAAGAGGCGCCGCGTTATAAGATCAAGCGCATAACGGTCAACTCCGGTGCAAAGCTTTCTTTGCAGATGCACCATCACCGCTCTGAACACTGGATTGTGGTTAAGGGGACCGCAAAGGTGACCTGCGGCGACAAAACCTTTTTTGTGCCTGAAAATGAATCAACCTATATCTCCGCCGGTCAAAAGCACAGGCTGGAAAATGATGGCGTTATCCCCCTTGAGCTTATCGAGGTGCAGAACGGCAGTTATCTGGGCGAAGACGATATAGTCCGGTTTGATGATGTATATGGACGGGAAGGGTAAAACGACTGCGATGACAAAGGAATTACGGCGCGCTGAAAGAGTTACTATTAAGTTGTCGGTTTCCGTTCTGCTGCTGGACGAGAAGACCGATACAGTATTGGCAGGACCGGTGCAGGGGGAGGCAAGAGATTTTTCGCCAATGGGCCTTGCCCTGTCCCTTGCCAATGTGAGGATTGACAATTATCATCTGTTTTTTACCTGTCAGGACAATCCGTCCCATATCTTGAAAATCGGCTTTGAACTGCCGGATGCCCCGGAAGCAGTCATAGAGGTTCCGGCAAGGCCCGCTTGGTACGACCGGGACAAGGAATCAGAAGAGAAAAGAGCTTTGTTCGGTGTTGAGTTTTTGCTTTCGCCCAAAGATGAGGTCATAAAAAAGCTGGTCAAAGAGCTTTTTTCACCAGGCAAAGCACCCTCAAGCTGGTGGGAAAAAATTTTCTAAATAGAACCTGTCAGCCATCCTAACCAGTTCTGGTTTGCAGCATCACCTATAGCCCGCATTTCTCACTAAAATTTCAGCAATAACCATAATTCAGTTTTCTGAGAGGTCAGGCATGAGTAATACTTTGAGGGTTGGTGATAAGGCTTTGCTGAGTAAAGCATTCACTGAAGAGGAAGTTTTCCGGTTTGCCGAGGGGGAAGCAGTTGTAAAAGTTTAGCCCGCATTTCTCAACTTGTGAGAAACCCGGGTTAGGTGTCCAGCGGTAATCCCGACTTTACCTGATGGCAATTTTCTAACATTGTGGCACTTGATTAAGCCAGCTGTAATTTTTATAATTAATCCAATTTGGATTAAAAGGGGAAGCGCAAGGAATGGAAGGGGTTGTTTTTACTCAGGAGATTGGTGTTACTCTGGCCGTCATGGCTGTTGCCATCGTAATGTTTGTCACCAACGCCGTGCGAGTTGATGTGGTGGGAATCATTATGGTTGTGACCTTGCCTTTGTTGAATATTATTGAGGCAAAAGAGGCGATCAGCGGCTTCAGCTCAAATGCGGTTATTTCTATTATTGCTGTGATCATTATCGGCGCTGCACTTGATAAGACCGGCGTTATGAATATTCTGGCAAAGCAGATACTCAAGCTGGCCGGCAAAAGTGAAACCCGGATAATAGCCCTGATCTCAGGCACTGTTGCCTTTATATCCAGTTTTATGCAGAATATTGGCGCTGCCGCGCTTTTTATGCCGGCTACTTTTCGGATAAGCCGGCAGTTGAACTTCCCGGTATCGCGCGTGCTGATGCCCATGGGATTTTGCGCCATCATCGGCGGCTGTCTGACACTGGTCGGCTCAAGCCCTTTGATTCTGCTCAATGATTTGATGGAAAAATGGTATATCGACAACGCCCAGAATCCTGCTTTAACGGAAAAAGTTTTTGAGCCTTTCGGGCTTTTCACCGTTACCCCCATGGGTGTAGCATTAGTTGCGGCGGGTATCCTCTACTTTGTACTTTTTGGTAGGTTTATTCTACCGAAAAAGCAGGCAGAGGAAGGTTCTTCTTTTATAAGCGCCGACTTGATCGGTACGTACGGTAATCATATCGGCAAAATATTCGAACTGGAGGTTCCGGAAACATTTCAGGAGCAGAAACTTGAGGTTTTGAAGATCAGGGAAAATTATCTTTCTTTTCTGATTGGCATAGAGCGAAAAAACGGCAAGAAGATCATGACTCCCATATGGGATGACATGGTCAAGGCCGGCGACGTCATTGCTGTTGTAAGCACCCCGCAACATATTGAGAAGCTGGCCGAAGATTTAAACCTGGGGATCAAGTATGATCTGGAAGTGTTTTCCGAAGAGTTATCCCTTGATAACAGCGGCATAATGGAAGCAATGATTCCGCCGAGATCGAGCTTGATTGGTCAGACCATGCGGAAAGTGGGAATACGGAAAAAATACGGTGTCAATCCCCTGGCCCTGTTCAGGAATGGCAAGCTAATGCTGGAAAATATATCCTCGTTGAAAGTTCGGGCCGGGGATGCCTTTCTTTTGCAGGGGACCTGGAAAATATTCCATATCCTGAAAGATAAGCAAGACTTTGTTTTTACCCAGGATGTTAAAGGAGAACTTATCTATCCTGAAAAGGCGAAACTCGCTGTGACCGGCCTGGTCCTCGCCCTGACCCTGGCCCTGGGATTTAATGTTCAGCTCTCAATAGCGTTGATGACCGGTGCCTTATTTATGATATTAAGCAAGGTGTTGACCATTGACGAGGCATACTCCGCCGTTGACTGGATGACCGTTTTTTTGCTGGCAGGGCTCATTCCCCTGGGCATCGCATTCCAGAAAACAGGCGCAGCCAATTACATTGCTGTCAATATCATGAATTTTATCGGTGATGTTTCGCCGCTTGTTCTGCTGGCGGTTATCGGTGGCCTGACTTCCTTTTTCACCCTGGTGACCTCCAACGTCGGTGCCACCGTTCTTTTGGTGCCTCTGTGCATGAACATGGCCTTAAAGGCGGGGATTGATCCCACAATAGCGGCCCTGACAGTAGGTGTCGCAGCGTCAAACACCTTTGTCCTGCCCACCCACCAGGTAAATGCTTTGATCATGCGGCCCGGCGGTTATAAGCCCGCCGACTACGTAAGGGCCGGTGCCGGCATGACCATAATTTATATCGCGGTCGTGATAGCAATGTTGTTCTTCTACTATATGTAGGAGAGTCGGAGGGGGGCAATTCATTTACCTGAAATCAATCCTGACTTTTATATCTATTCCGGCAAAAGCCACAATTTTTTAGTCTGTTCTTGACTTTCATAATGCTTCATTTTAGTTCTTCAGCTCTGGATGGATCTACAGCCAGGTGGCAAGAAATTTTGAATTTGTTGCCATTTCTCCTAACCACCACGTTGTGGTGCTTTGTGCTTGACTTTTTATTTAATTTTTCTAACATAAACATTGCCACAAACCTCAATAAAGGAGATATCTCCAATGAAAGAGGTTCTTGTCAAAATGCCCTGCTAAAGCCTCCATTACAATAGCGATTAGCATCTGTATAACATGTCACTGTAGCTGACACGGTACACTAGCAGATCTTCCTTTGGCAGCAAAGAAAAGTCAAGGTGTCCAGTGGACACATGAACACCCTCCCAAGATAAACCGGGGGGCGTGTTTTGTTGGAAAAAATAAAAGCCAGCCTGAAGGACGGAATCCGCCTTCGGCAGGGGGAAAGTTTAATTTCCAGCTACTGGCCTTCTATTCTTTGGCGGAACCAATCTATTAAATTATCTTTAACTGCTGCCATGTCAAGATGATAGATTTCTCTGGGGAAAAGCAGTTCTGCCACCCCGGAATCAAAAAGCCGTTTCACTTCATATTCGTCATGGGATACGTCCTTTTTGTAAATGTAATCAAGGTAGCTTTTATTTGTATGTACAATAAACTCCACCCGCATGCCGCCCATACGTGCAAAAAATTTCAGCATTGGTGTGGAAGATGAACTGCCGATGCTGGAACTTTTGTGCTTGCCGCCCCCCAAGGTATCGCTAATATCTTCCAGAGTCATGAAAGAGCTGGCACGTATGGCGCTTTCGGTCAGATGTTTCTGGAAAAGCCTGACCTCGGCGACTGTGTCCAGGACACCCAGAAGGCCAAGCTCATCATCAACTGCAACTGCAGGATTTTCTTCTTTTTTGCGGATGAGTTTCAATACCTTTGCTTCAGGAGGTTTTTTTCTCACACTTACATAGATCGGCACCTCTCTGCCATTCTTCTTGAAGCGCCTCCGCTTGATCAGGGTCAGTTTCCGGCCCTGTTTAGGCTTTATGTCGGCAGCCTCTGCCATATTAAGAACCTGCACATCTATACAGGAAAAGTCCTTTTTGTTGTGAGTGCTTAACAGATAAAAAATATCCAGTTCCCCTATCTTGATTTCCGGGCTCCAGACATAGGCATTTAAGAAGTCAAGGAAACCGGAAAATTTTGCCTCGACTTCTGTCTCTCGTTCACGTTGGTCAATGGACCCGGCCAGGCTCATGAGGATGAGCTTGCGCTTGGCCTCAAAACGAGCCTTCTTATGATAGCGCTCATCAAACATTATCAGGAGCAGCTCCACGGGGCTGTTGGTGATATCGATCTCGTTTGTTATTTCTATAAACGGGGCATAATTGGCCAGGATCTTGTTTTTCAGGTAACGGATAACATCATCAGCTATTCTTGAATAGCTATCTACCTTGGAAATAATTTCACGCTCAATGCCATTTATGCCAAACATATTACCCAGCAGTTTGTATGCTCGCTTTTCTATCTGCTGACGTCTCTCCCTATCGTTTAAAAGGCCTTGAATTTCCGAAAAGGAGCCGACATCAAGGAACTCAAAGATCTGGTTCCGGGTTGCCCGGTACTTGGTAACCAGTTCTTTATCCCTGAGACATTTTGCTCTTTGGCGGGATTCAGTACTGAAGACCCTGAAGCCGGGAGGAGTGTCAGCTGTTGCAAACGGCCCGGTTTGCTCAAGAAGTGAATAAATTGTATTGCCCCACGTTGGCATGGTTGCGCACCGATAGTTTTAATAATGCCTTGTGTCCACAAATAAAATTTTGTTGATGGACTTATTAATGAATAAGATCGAAATAATTGTCAAAAAATTTCTCAAAATGTGCCTCTATGGTTGACTGGTGTTTTTGTGCATCTTCTAACAGCATAACCGGGTTGACCTCCCTGTCCTGTAAGGTGGCAAGCCATTTGGAGTCCATGCTGACCCAGCTTTTGACATTTTCCAGGGATGCGGCATGGTTGTCAAACTGCAGGCCGAGTATATGGGATTTATCATGCAATGAAATTGCCTCAACCTGGCATTCTGCAGATGTGGCCAGAATGTTTATTGAGCTTGGGATAGGCTCCTGTACCGCCTGGCCGTGCCATTTAAAGAGAGGGAAATGTTGCGGCAAACCCTTGAAAACAGGATGATTTTTCCCTTCATGGGTAAGAAAACCCTGGATATATCCTATACTGGATTGAAAATTGGGCCCGACTTTAGCGCCCAAGACATCAGCAAGCAGTTGGTGACCCAGGCAGAAGCCGAGATACGGGATATCCAGTGCAATAACTTTTTTGATAAGTTTTTTTTCTTCTGTCAGAAACGGGTATATGTGCTCCTGGTCAACATTCGGGCCGCCGCCAAGAACTATCATGGCCATATAATCTTCAATCTCAGGGAGATCTTCTTCCCAGACATGGATAATATCCATTTTTATTTTATGGAGTTTTGCAGCGTTGAGAAGAAACTGCCCCGGGCCCTCCCATGGATTGTGCTGTAAAACAATAATCTTTCTGGCCATAATCGGATCCTTTTATCAGTATTATTGTATTATGCAACTTATTTATATCTTATGTGAATCAGCTGTGGGGCCAAAAGGCTTAAACAACTGGAGGCCGGTCGGGAGAGTGACCGGCCTCCGACAGGGGGAGAGGAGTTGAGATCCCTGGTTTCAGGTTAAGGTTAGAATGAAAAACTGGCTGAGACACCGCCATAGACAAAGTTGTCATTGTTGCTGATACTCGCGCTTTCAATCAGGTCTCCTGAAGTACCGCTAAGCGGGAAAGACCAGTATATTTCTGGTGTGATGGCAAAGTACTTGCCTACCGGGAATGACATGGAGGCTGAAAGATTGCCGTCATGAAATTCATTATAGCTGTCACCATCATCCAGGTAACCGAAGGCCAACCCAAGATCCAGGCCATATTTTTCAGCTATCATGAATGTGTGGCTGAACCCCAGGTTCGCATACCAGGCACCGGCAAAGCGATCGGTGTCGTAATAAATGGTAAATGAGGGCGCAAGCAGTATATCGTAGCTCAAGGTGCCGTAAAATTCCTGGGTATCGTCCGCGCCATCCTCGAGGGCGTAATAGATCCAACCCACACCGTAGCCCAGTTTTTCATAGGCGCCATCATAGGAAAGCGTGAAGTCGGTTTCGTTCCAGTTATGGGTTTCCGTTGCATAGTAGTCTGTATCAAGGTTGGCCCAGAGGTTAGCGCTGAAACCCATGTAGGATGCAGTCAGTGATGGCTGGATAACAATTGAGTCATCGCTTAGTTCAAAGCCGCGCCAGACATACTTGCTTAAAAAGGCAACTGATGCATCGGCTGATGGTACTTCTTCTTCTGCCAGAACTGTGGATGCTCCTGCACCCAGCAAACTTATGGTTAGAATACCTGCTACAATCATTTTTTTGCTTGTTGAAAACATTTTGCACTTCTCCTTTCTTAATTAAAGTTTGTGTTACTTGACCATGCGACTATTTATAAAGTCTTCTGTTTCTAGTATGTTATTTCTGTTTTCAGGCCTACGGTTACTTTTGTGTAAATTCCGGGTAGGCTTCAAGGCCGCACTCTGAGATGTCTACACCTTCGAGCTCTTCCTCTGCGCTGACGCGGATTCCCATAACTGCTTTGATAATGGACCAGACAATTAAGCTGGTTACAAAAACCCAGCCAAAGATAACCCCGATACCGGTAAGCTGAGCCATTAACGTAACTTCAGGGTTGGTAAAGGCAACGGCAATCAGTCCAAAGATTCCGACAACGCCGTGTACTGAAATTGCACCCACCGGATCATCAATTCGTGCCTTATCGATAAAGACGATGGAGGGAACAACGATAAAGCCGGCAATCACGCCTACTAGAGTTGCGACCAGTGGTGTTGGAGTCAAGGGCTCTGCAGTAATCGCTACGAGGCCAGCCAATGCACCGTTGAGGGCCATGGTAAGATCAGCCTTGCCGAACCATAGCTGGGAGAGCAATAGAGCAGCTACCAGTCCACCGGCTGCAGCCATATTGGTATTAACGAAAACCATTGAAACTGCATTGGCTTCCGCGATATTACTGATCATGAGCTCGGAGCCACCGTTGAAACCAAACCATCCCATCCAGAGGATAAAGGTTCCCAGGGTAGCGAGGGGCAGGTTGGAGCCGGGAATAGCCCTTACCTTTCCTTCTTCATATTTGCCTTTTCGTGCTCCAAGAATCAGAACACCTGCAAGGGCAGCTGAGGCGCCGCAGAGATGAACGACACCGGAACCGGCAAAGTCAGAGAAACCGAGTCCGTCGAGAAAACCTCCGCCCCACTTCCAGTAACCCTCAACAGGGTAGATGAAACCGGTCAGCACAATTGCGAAAATAAGGAAACTCCAGAGTTTCATTCTCTCGGCAACCGCACCGGACACGATAGACATAGCTGCACCTACGAAAACGACCTGGAAGAAAAAATCGGACAATGTGGAATAATAAGTCTCTCCTCCGCTTGCCAATACTGCGTCAACAGCATTGTCGGCACCAAGCCAAAAACTGATACCGGGGATGAAGCCATTTGGGCCTCCACCGTACATAATGTTATATCCAACAAACATGTACATGATGCTGGCTATTGCGTAGAGGGCAATGTTTTTGGTCAAAATTTCAACTACATTCTTACTGCGAACAAGACCTGCCTCCAGCATGGCAAACCCACAAGCCATCCACATGACCAGGGCTCCGGACATTAGAAAATAAAAGGTGTCAATTGAGTAAGCCAGATTAATGAGTGTGTCGGCTACGCTTGGCTCCTCTGCAAATGCCGGAGTAGCTGAAAAGGCTGCCAGACCCAGCGTAATTAATGATAAAAAAACTAATCGTTTCATTGTGATATCTCCTTTAATTACAAAATTGTAAATTATATGGCTTCCTTGCCTTTTTCGCCGGTCCGGACCCTGATGACATCTTCAACGGGCAGAACAAATATCTTGCCGTCGCCTATTTTGCCGGTATTAACAGCCGTTAAAATTGTTTCGAGGATCTCTTCAACCTGTTCATCTGCAGCCACTATCTCAACCTTTGTTTTAGGTATGAAGTCAACAACATATTCTGCGCCACGGTAAACTTCTTTATGGCCTTTCTGTCGCCCAAAGCCTTTTACGTCAGTAACAGTCATGCCTTGAACCCCGATGGCGGAAAATGCTTCCTTCAGTTCATCAAGCTTGAAAGGTTTGATAATTGCTTCAATTTTTTTCATTTTTTGCCTCCATTTATTTCATTATTGTAAGAAAAAAATTCGTATCGACTTTTCGCTTTGTAATACAACAACCGTGCCAGAAAAAAAGACAAAGTAAATAAAATGCAAATAAATTAATGTTATTATTAAATATATTTTTTTATTTTAAGCGTTGATGTGCGCGGGGCAGGCGAAATGCAATACATTTTTGAAATATATTCTAGAAATATAATTAAATATTATTACAAAAACGTAATGCAAATATAATGGAGTAAGGAATTCATTCGATTTGGTTGGTGGGTGCGGGAGTCTGTCCGCTATTGGCGCGGGCCTGGAGGGTTTTGACTAATTTTTTTAATTTACAAATATGTAGTAAAATTAAAATTATTTTTCACAATTATGTAATGAGCAGAATGCGCTAGTTCCCTCTCATATCCATAATAATATTATTATATCAAGTAGTTACATTTTGCTCTGTATCTCTGGCACACCTTTTGCTAGCTATCTGTACTTTGAAAGGCAAATTTACATTTATGTTTTGCTAAATATAAAATTTACTAGAAAATTAATTAACAATAATAGAGGAAAGCTTTAAATGAATAACGGAGATACAGCTTTTATGCTTATAGCCACTGCCCTTGATGTTGTTGCTGTGCATGGAATAGGCGGCCTGTAGGGAGCTTTGGCTACCGGCCTTTTAGCAAGTACTGCCTGGAATCCCGGCGGAGCCGACGGGTTGTTTTTCTGAAAACCCAAGCTTTTTGCTGTTGAGGCATATGGTGCCTTTGCCGCCATAATTTACTTCATGATCGTTACCTTTATTATTCTTAAGATTATGATGCAATTGTAGGTTTGTGCGTGGATGCTGAAGCAGAGGTCGGGGGTTGGACCTGGCAGAGCATAGTGAGACCGGGTAT
>JBDLJI010000043.1:0-11037 GCA_039714455.1 Thermodesulfobacteriota bacterium | reverse complement strand
GGTTCAACTCAGGAAGAAATGATTGGCTGTGTTTTGCCGCTTAATCGTTAATTGGCTGAAATGTTTATATCCCCCTTGCCCGGTTGTTCATGCGTGACAATAAGCAGACTCCCAATAGGGTATTGAATAATACAGAAAGGAAAGTATATTCAAAGCTTATTATAAAAGCCGACTGGAAGTTATATTTGAGATAGAGAGCGAATGGAAAAACAAGGTACAATTCCCCGCATATTGCAATACGTTAAGCCATATAAGAGATGGCTGGTAATTTCAATGATCTGCATGGTCATCGTGTCATCAATGGCCGGAGCGCAGGCCTATATGGTCAAGCCGCTCCTGGATGAGATATTTTTCAAACAGGACCGCACCATGCTCATGCTCGTCCCTTTGGCCATTTTAGGGATATTTCTTATCAAAGGCCTCTTTTCTTACGGCTATAATTATCTCCTGGTAAAGGTGGGGCAGTCAGTTATCCGGGACTTACGGAATCTACTTTACAGTCATATCCAGTCGCTGCCCCTTTCTTTTTTTCAAAAGAAACCAACCGGTGAATTGATTTCTCGCATTATATCTGACGTAAGCCTGATACAGGGAGCTGTTTCAAGCGTTCTTGTGGGAATACTCAAAGACACCTTTCAGGTTTTTTTTCTCATCGGGGTCATCTTTTATCAGGACTGGCGTATGGCTTTGATTGCCATGGTATCGCTGCCGTTAGTTATATACCCTATTGTCAATTTTGGACGGAGACACCGGAGGCTTAGCAGAGGGAGTCAACAGACAACAGCCCAGGTTTCAAATATCCTCTATGAGACCATCACCGGCAATCGTATTGTAAAGGCTTTCTGCATGGAAAAATACGAGGTGGGCCGCTTTGCAAAAATACTTGATAAGCTCTTTGCTATTGTCATGCGGGATACAAGAATTGCAGCGATTTCGCGTCCTCTGATGGAGTTTTTGGGTGGAATAGGTATCTCCCTGGTTGTCTGGTATGGCGGCAGCCAGGTACTTGCGGGCAAATCAACGCCAGGGACCTTTTTTTCTTTTCTCACTGCCCTGATTATGATCTACGAACCAATTAAGGGAGTCAGTGCAATCAACAACACTCTTCAGCAGGGCATTGCTGCTGCTGAGAGGGTTTTTGATGTTTTGGATGTGGAACTTGATGTGGCTGAAAAAAAAGATGCTGTTGAGTTATCCTCTGTTAGGGATGCAATTGAATTTACAGATGTCAGATTTCAATATGATAAAGACACTGAAGTATTAAAGGGTATAAATTTGAAGGTCAGAGCTGGTGAGGTTTTGGCTGTGGTTGGTTCGAGTGGTGGCGGCAAGTCTACTCTGGTCAATCTTATACCAAGGTTCTATGATGTGAGCAGTGGTTCTCTAACCGTTGATGGCACGGATATCAGGGATGTCACTCTGAAGTCTCTGCGTAACCAGATAGGGGTTGTCACCCAGCAGACCATTTTGTTTAACGATACTGTGCGGAATAATATCGCCTATGGCAGCCATGATGCAAGTGAAGAGCAGATCAGGGATGCGGCAAATGCTGCCCATGCCCTCGATTTTATCCAGCAACTGCCCAAGGGATTTGATACGGTTATTGGCGAGTCAGGTGCCAGACTTTCCGGTGGTGAACGGCAGAGGCTTTCCATAGCTCGGGCTATTTTAAAAAATGCTCCTATTCTTATCCTGGACGAAGCTACATCCTCACTTGACACTGAATCTGAACATGAAGTGCAGCAGGCTATTGAAAATCTGGTGCAGAGTCGTACAACCCTTGTTATTGCACATCGTTTGTCAACTATCCGCAATGCTGATCGTATTATTGTCATCCAGGATGGTACAATTGTTGAAGAAGGGACCCATGATACCCTGCTGCCCCTGGGAGGTGTCTACACGATGCTTCATGACATGCAGTTTCAGGATGATGCATTGGAACTGAAAGATGCTGAGTAGACAAAGAATAATATGTTAAGAGGAATATGAAATGATAAGCAAGGACCTGCTTGATATTCTCGCCTGTCCCAAATGCAAGGGGCCGGTTGAATTAACAGAGAAAGCGGATGGTTTAGTCTGCAAACCCTGTCGATTGATGTACGAAATACGGGAGGACATTCCTGTCATGCTCATAGATGAAGCCAAAAAACTTAAAGAAGATACAAGTAATGAGTGATTGCGGCTTGAATGTATTGGTGGGTTTAGCGGCAGATGTATTTATGAATGAAAAAATACTTTGGTAATTAAAAAACAAAATGAATTTAAACGCATTTTTTGACCAGTTTGCGATATTAAATGAGATGATTTTACTCAAACGGGTTGTCATTGTATTAATCTATGCAATCCTGGCCAAGGGAGTAGATATTTTTATTGACCGTGTGCTCAGGAATTTAGCCGCGAAAACAAAGCTCTCCTTTGATGATAAACTCATCAATTTTCTCCATGTCCCGATTTACTGGACTGTTTTTTGGTTTGGCGTCCTGCATGCATTATCCATAAAGCCTCTGGACGATCCCTGGGAAATCATCCTGCCCCAAATTGCCCAGAGCACGATTCTGATCATCTGGCTTATTGCCGTGATAAGGGTATTCAACTGGATGGTTGAGTACTATATGTCCCATGCCCCTGAAAGAGGCAAGATCGGCAAGGACCTCTTCATGCTGTTGAAAAGCGTCATCAGGATAATCGTGATTATTTCCGGTCTTCTCTGGTTTCTGGCCATATGGCAGATTAATCTGACGCCGCTTTTTGCCTCAGCAGGCATAGCAGGAATTGCTGTAGCTTTGGCAGCAAAGGATACCCTGGCAAATTTTTTCGGTGGAATTTCTATTTTTATGGATAATACCTATAAGGTAGGTGAATATATAATTTTAGACTCCGGGGAGCGAGGTGAGGTCGTTGAGATAGGTGTCAGGTCTACCCGGATAAAAACAAGGGATGATATTATTGTCAATATTCCTAACTCCATAATGGCGAATTCAAAGATTATTAATGAGAGTGCACCGATTCCAAGGTTCAGGATCAGAGTTCCTGTAGGTGTGGCATATGGCAGCAACCTTGAAAAAGTAGAAGAGATTTTGCTGGCTGTTACGAATGCCAATGAAAATATTGAAAAGTACCCGGAACCAAGGGTCAGACTGCGAACTTTTGCCGACTCTTCTGTTAATTTTCAACTGCTTTGCTGGGTAAAGGACCCGAGGGATAAGGGGTTGCAGACGCATAATCTGTTAAAAGCCGCATACAATGCCTTTGATGAGCAGGGCATCAATATTCCGTTCCCGCAGCGGGATATTCATATAAAGACGACCCAGGTCAGCCCGGGTTTCTCACAAGTCGAGACGCCGGATAGACAAAGTGTAAGGGGTTGAACTATACTTCAGTATGCACCCTTAAAGACAGGGTATAAACAAAACGTCTTACACTGCAGGCTATACGGATGTATCGGCTTGCCTTGTGCGAACAGTTCGGCATGTTTTAAATTTGCAGCATTCATAAACATTCTGTTCCTGTCAATATCCCGTATGCCACATTCTGTGCCCCGAGACTATCACCAGCAACAATTAATGAAATCCGGGCTGCCGCTTTGAGTATACTCGGGGAAAGGCAATAAAAAAGGAGAGCCAATATTAGGCTCTCCTTTTTTATTGGAATGTTGCAAATTATATCATTCAGGTGAGATTCCCATCTCTTTCTCTTTTTCTGCAACTGCCAGCCTGGTTTTGATGGCAGTATCAGGGATAAGGCTCATGGAGTCGATGCCAAGCTCAACCAGGAAGGTGGCAAACTCGGGAAAATCAGATGGCCCCTGGCCGCAGATACCGATTTTCTTACCGCGGCGCTTTGCAGTTTTAATAACCATGCGGATCATTTCCTTCACCGCATCATCTCGCTCATCAGCTATACCGGCGAGAAGACCCGAGTCGCGATCAAGACCATAGGTCAACTGGGTGAGGTCATTTGAGCCGATGGAAAAGCCGTCAAAGATGTCGGCAAAGGCGTCGGCAGAGACAACGTTACTTGGAATCTCACACATCACATAGAGTTCCAAGTCATTCTCGCCTTGTACCAGACCACAATCTTTCATGACCTCGATAACTTTTCTGCCTTCGTCAGGGGTTCTGCAAAAAGGGACCATAAGCTTGATGTTATGAAGGCCCATGTCGTTTCGGGCCTTCAGGAGCCCCTGGCATTCAAGTTCAAAGGCCGGTCGATATTTCGGATCGTAATACCGGGAAGCTCCGCGCCAGCCAATCATTGGGTTTTCCTCTTCCGGTTCATATAAGGTGCCGCCGACCAGGTTGGCATACTCGTTGCTCTTGAAGTCGGATAAGCGAACGATGACATCATTCGGGTAGAAACCTGCAGCGATACGACCAACTCCTTCTGCAACCTTATCAATGAAGAACTGTTTCTTGTCGGGATAGGCTCCAGTCGTTTCGTCGATCTTCTTAACGATTTTCTGCTTTTCGGGATCGTCTGAGTTTTTTAACTCTTCGTAATTATACAGGGCCAGGGGATGGAGACCGATGTGGGAGTTGATGACGAACTCCTCGCGAGCCAGTCCTACACCATCATTGGGGATCTGGCACTCGGTGAAAGCTTTCTCTGGAATGGCCAGGTTCATCATGATCTTGGTTTTGGTTTTGGGCAGTTCACCGAGGTCAACCTTCTCAATTTCAAAATCAAGGAGTCCTTCATAAATATAGCCTGTTTCACCCTCTGCAGAAGAAACTGTGATTTCCTGGCCTGACTTGATAATTTTGGAACCGTCACCGGTGCCAATAACACAGGGGATGCCAAGTTCACGGGAGATAATAGCTGCATGACAGGTACGGCCGCCGCGGTTGGTGACAATAGCCCCGGCAATCTTCATGATTGGCTCCCAGTCAGGATCGGTCATGTCGGTGACCAGAACCTGGCCCTTTTTAAAGTCATGGATGCCTTCCACGTCCTGGATGACATTGGCTTCACCCTGGCCGATCTTGGCACCGACCGCCAGACCTTCGACAAGGATGTTGCCCTTCTCCTTGAGGACATATGTTTCCATAACTCCAACATTGGATTGGGAATGCACTGTTTCAGGTCTGGCCTGAACGATAAAGAGTTCGCCGGAACCCACGTTGACACCGTCGCCATCCTTGGCCCATTCGATATCCATGGCCTTGCCGTAATGGTCTTCAATAATACAGGCCCATTCAGAAAGTTTGAGAATTTCGTCGTCAGAAATAACGTAGTTGATACGTTCTTCAGGGGTGGTGTCAATGGTTTTTACAGGTTCTTCGTTGTTAGGGTCATTATCGTACACCATTTTTATTTCCTTGGAGCCGACTCTCTTGCCAACAATGGGGCGCTTGCCCTGTTTCAAAGTTGGTTTGAATACATAATATTCATCAGGATTTACCGCACCCTGCACTACAGTTTCACCCAGGCCCCATGCACCTGTCAGAAATACTGCATCCTGGAAGCCGCTTTCCGTGTCAATGGAGAAGATAACACCGGAAGAGGCCTTGTCTGAACGGGCCATTTTCTGGACAACAATGGAAAGATATACATCAAACTGGCCAAAGCCCTTGTCGTGCCGGTATGAAATGGCGCGGTTGGTGAAAAGACTGGCAAAGCATCTCTTGCAGGCATCGATCAGGTCGTCATAACCCCTGATATTCAGATAGGTTTCCTGCTGGCCGGCAAAGGAGGCATCAGGAAGATCCTCGGCAGTGGCTGAGGAACGCACGGCAACATCAACATCGGTGCCGTATTCTTCTTCCATTTTTTTATAGGATTCGATAATTGCCTGGCGCAGGTCATCAGGAAATTCAGCGTTGCGGATAATATTTCTTGTCTTTTCTCCACGCTCCTGCAGGTTGCGGAGATCATGGGTGTCCAGGCCTGCAAGGGCATCTTTGATGGCATCTTCAATGCCTGCGTCTTTAAGTAGGTGCTGGTAAGCGTAGGCGGTGATGGCGAAGCCGTGCGGAACTGCCACTCCCTTGGAAGTGAGTTTCTGATACATCTCGCCAAGTGAGGCATTCTTGCCACCTACCATTGGCACATCTTCAATTCCAATTTCTTCAAACCAAAGAATTAATTCGTTATCGTGTTTTCCCATTTTTTTCTCCTGAGACCTGAATATACTTCATGCATGTTACGTTGTGGAATCCGCCAAGAAACTATACGGATTGTTATCTGAAGGACATTCTTATAGTAAATCTGGAATAAACGGTCAACTATTGTTTGCTCTTTTTCGACGCTGAACAGAGATTTTCTTCTATTTGCTTTGAGATGCAAATGTAAATAATTTTTTAGCAAAAAATCCCTTTTAAAAAAGTGAGTAATCTGCCAAAAGTAACAGTACTTGATGCAGATATTGAGATGGTGAATTCTAACCCGTATTTCTCACGAACATTTCAGCATTCAATGGTGAATGCTGATAGTCTGAGGGCATAGAAGATGGTATACAGGATATTGACGGGAAGAGAGTGTTTATGAATGGTGTAGATGAAAAATATGCTGAACTGTTCGCACAAGGCAAGCCGATACATCCGGGTTAAGGAGGTTATAGATGGCCCACCCTGAAGAAATGAAAATGTTGACAACTGAATATATTCGAGCAGGTGAGCACAGCCACAGTGACTATTTCGGCCTGATAAAAGAATTAGTCACCCGCAGGAACAGGCATGAGAGAGCGAGTAAGGAGTTCAAGGTCTGGCAGGAAGAAATAGATAGGATTTATGAGTTTATCCGTGATGAATTAATCAACAATAGATCAAAGCCGGCTACACCGGTGAAGTTTGGCACTTCAGGTTGGCGGGGAATTATCGGTAAGGATCTTACTGTAAAGTCGGTGAGCCAGGTTACACAGGCAATTGTTGCATTGTATCACGAAGTTGAGAAAAATGGTGAACTTGCTGAAGCCCTGGGGGTTAAGACCCTGGACGAAGCAAGGAAGAGGGGATGTGTGGTAGGTTTTGACAACCGTTTTGGCGGAGAGTTGCTTGCCCAGGCAGTCTGTGATGTTCTGACAGACAGTTCCGTAATTGTACATTATGCCGGTGAGTCAACGACCGGTGTTCTGTCTGCAGCACTTTTAGAAAAAGGTGCCGCATTTTCCATCAACCTGACCCCGAGCCATAACCCTCTGGAATATGGAGGATACAAATTCAACGGCTCAGATGGAGGACCGGCATCCTCCCTAATCACGAACAGGATTACCCAAGAGACCCGGGAAATAATTGATAATGACAAGGAGTTGCTGTTTTCTCCGGATCACTCTCTGGTAAGGGAGTTTGACTCTTTAGGGTCTTGGATCGACATGGTGCGCAGGAACCAGCAGCATCACGCTCTAGATTATGACGGCATCATGCAACAATTTGCCGGTGATGAGGATGTTGTTCTTGCGGTTGATTGTGTCCATGGGGCAAGCAGGCTGCATATAAATCGTTTGCTTAGGCGAGATTCTATCGAAACGGGTCATGACAGAATGCTTATCCTGCGAGGTGAAAGCGATCCTACCTTTGGCGGCATTGCACCTGAGCCTTCATCAACCAATATGAAGCCTGTTATGCAAATTCTTGCCGCAAGGCCTGAACCTTTGAAGCTTGGAGCTGTGATTGACCCGGATGGTGACAGGGTTCGGTTCACAGATGGTAAAGTGGAAATTGATATGAACTTATTCGGTGCCATGGCATATCATTTTCTGCACGAACATAAAGGACTGCAGGGTATGGTGGCAAAAACAGTAGCTACCAGCAATTTTGCCAACCGATTAGCAGAGGATTTTGAGGAGGAGGTTTTCGAATCCAGGGTTGGCTTCAAAGAGTTCAAGCCGGTAATAGGCAAAGCCCTGGTATTTTTTGAAGAGTCAGACGGCATAAGCGTAATTGGCCATACACCTGAAAAGGATGCTTATATTGGCCTGCTACTTGCCCTAGATATAGTGATGACACTGCGTAAAAATCTGGGTGATTATCTGTTCGAAATCCAGAAGGAACATGGATATTATTTTCCTGCCAAGGACGGGGTTCTTGTAAGCAGCAAAGGTAAGGATCTTATGTCGGCACTTTCTCAACTGGAGAAATACTCTGAGGGATCAGTTATCAAAGTTGGGAATGAAGAGAGAACAATTACAAAGATAATTGATATTGACGGCAGGAAAATGGTTCTGGATGATGGCAGTTGGCTGATGGTGAGACCCTCAGGGACAGAACCGAAAGTAAGGTTTTATGTCGAGGCACGGGACAAGGAAAAGCAGCTTGCATTATTTGATACTGCGAAAGGAATGCTGGCTGAGATAGGACTGCTTTAAAAATTGAAGATTTGAGAAATTGAAAATTGTAGATTGTCGGAACACGACATTATAAATAACAATCAAGGGCTAAAATTTTATTCAATTTTCAATCTTCAATTTTTCAAATGGTCAATTTCACTAATCTGGTTGATTTTTGCATGTCAAGAATTTATGGTGAGCAGTCAATCTATAAGATCCTTGTGATTTAATATATTTTGAATGTTTACCCGGTTGTATTGATCCGGATAAACTGCATCAAAATTATCATGGTCCATTCTTGTATTATTCATTATTTAAGGGAGTTTTAAAGCGCTATGTGGGAATATACAGATAAGGTTAAAGATCATTTTTTAAATCCCCGCAATGTGGGAGATATCGAAGATGCAAGTGGCAAGGGCGAGGTCGGATCTCTGGCCTGTGGAGATGCCCTCACCCTTACGTTCAAGCTGGGTGCTGATGGCAAGATTGAAGAAGCAAAATTCAAAACTTTTGGCTGTGCCAGCGCCATCGCCTCTTCTTCAGCCTTAACAGAAATGGTAAAGGGGTTGACCGTGGAAGAGGCTGAAAAGATAACCAATGAGGATATTGCTGAATATTTAGGCGGGCTCCCCAAGGAAAAGATGCATTGTTCGGTCATGGGCCGCGAAGCTTTGGAAGCTGCGATTGCTAATTATAAAGGTGTGCCTATTCCGATGGCCCAGGGGGAGCTTGTCTGTGAATGTTTTGGGGTAACCGATCTGGAAATCAGACGGGCAATCCAGGAGAGCAACCTGAAAACAATCGAAGAGGTAACGAATTTTACCAAGGCTGGCGGCGGCTGTGAAAATTGTCATGACAGAATCCAGGAGTTGATCATTGAGGTTCGCAAGGAAGGAAGGGATGAGGCTAAAGCCGAGGAAGCTCCCAAAAGATTGACCAACATTCAGAAAATTAAAATGATTGAAGATGTTCTTGAGAGAGAAATACGTCCGGCACTGCGGAAAGATGGCGGTGATATTGAGCTCATAGATGTTGACGGTGATTTTGTCATGGTTTCTCTACGTGGGGCCTGTGTAAGTTGTGCGGCTTCCCAGACAACACTGAAAGAATACGTGGAGAAAAAATTACGTGAACAGGTCATTGATACGTTGATCGTTGAGGAGGTTAAGAAATGAGCGACAAAGTGGTCTATATGGACAACAATGCAACCACCAGAGTAGATCCTGAAGTACTGGAAGCCATGTTGCCGTATCACTCGGAACTCTATGGCAACCCCTCAAGCATGCACAGCTTTGGCGGTCAGGTCGGTCGGGCGCTCAGTGAAGCCCGGGAAAAAATTGCCAACCTTGTAGGCGCATCTTCCAATGAAATAGTTTTTACAAGTTGTGGAACAGAAAGTGACTCTACAGCAATTTTTTCAGCTTTACAGGCTTATCCTGAAAAAAGACATATAGTCACGACGCGGGTTGAGCATCCTGCTGTTAAAAGTCTCTGTGAGAACATTGACAAGCTTACAGGCCACAAGCACAAGGTGACTCAACTGCCGGTGAACAGGGAGGGTATGCTTGACCTGCAGCGCTATGAAGAAAGCCTTACAGATGAAACGGCTATTGTCAGCGTCATGTGGGCCAATAATGAGACAGGGGTAATTTTCCCAGTAGCTGAAATGGCTGAAATTGCTAAAAGCAGGGGAATCCTTTTTCATACCGATGCGGTTCAGGCGGTGGGGAAAATTCAGATTGATTTAAGTGATAATACCGCAATGGATTTTCTATCAATTTCAGGACATAAGTTGCATGCCTCAAAAGGGATTGGTGTGCTCTATGTTCGCCGCGGCACCCCGTTTGCCCCATTTCTCATTGGAGGGCATCAGGAGCACGGACGTAGGGGAGGTACTGAAAATGTTGCCTCCATCATAGGAATGGGCAAAGCCTGTGAACTGGCAGGGGCCCGAATGGAAGACGAAAATAATCGGGTCAAGGCCATGCGCGATAAACTGGAGCAGGGGTTGTTGGAGAAAATACCCCACTCTATGCTCAACGGCCATAAAACAGAACGGTTGCCTAACACGACAAACGTAAGTTTTGAATTCGTGGAAGGGGAAGCAATTCTATTACATTTGGACAGGTTCGGCATTTGCGCTTCCTCCGGTTCTGCCTGTACATCCGGTTCTCTGGAACCGTCCCATGTCCTCCGGGCCATGGGGGTACCGTTCACAGCAGCCCATGGTTCCATCCGTTTCAGCTTAAGTGTTTACAATACTGAGGACGAGGTTGATTATATCCTCGAAAAATTACCGCCGATCATTGAAAATCTCCGGGAAATGTCCCCGTTCTGGAAGGGGAATCATCCAGGAATAGTAGGCTCCAGCCAGTGCAAGTGCAGTTGTTAATTCGTCCGAGTTAAAGATTTAAACTCCCGTCTTTAGACGGATAGTTTCAGTTAGCAGTTGATTCTTTTTTGGGAATATTGAATATCGAACAAGGAATAATGAATGATGAAGGGCGGAAGATTTATTAATTGAGAAAGTACCTTCCTTCGATATTAGGTATTCCTTGTTCAATATTCTGCGGTTCATGTAGTACTGAAACCGGCTAGGCCGGTCAAAAGCTGGACTTTCAGTCCATCAATATTTAACCCTCACCTATGAGAACCAGATGAAAGTTATCGCACCGTATTTTGAAATCCTTGAGGATTTGGATCAGCAGAGCCTGCCTGTACGAATTGAAGGCTGTGGCCGCATTTGCTACAAGAGCGAAGATAAAATTAGTCCT
>JBDLJI010000042.1:0-11041 GCA_039714455.1 Thermodesulfobacteriota bacterium | reverse complement strand
TTTCAAGACCATCATTACCTCTAAGGCCCTTCTGGAAAAAATAGAATGCCCCCATGTGGATGGCATGGTCTACATCGAAGACATCATGGCAGGCCTGGGCACCCTGAAAAAAATCAAGGCCGCTGCCGTTTCAAAACTTCCTGCAACTGCAATTCAGAAAATTGTGGCCGGCGGCAGTGATGACCGGGATGCGGTCATCCTTTTTACCAGCGGCAGCGAAAAGGACCCCAAGGCGGTTGAACTTACCCACCTGAATTTTATTTCCAATATTGAAAGTTTTTCAGAACGCTACAATTTTAGTGAAAAAGATTCGTTTCTGGCCAATCTTCCTTTTTTTCACGTTTTCGGCCTTACCGGCAATCTTTGGACTCCACTGTATCATGGCATGACAATCATCACGTATGCCAACCCTCTGGATTACAAAAAAATCTGTGAAATTATCCGCGATGACAAACCGACCCTGATGATCGCGACACCGAGCTTTTACTGGGGCTATCTGCGCAAATCAGAACCGGGCGATTTTGCCAGTTTACGCCTTGCCGTATGCGGGGCAGATAAATGCCCTGATGCTCTGCGTGAAGCCTTTATGGAAAAGCACAACATTGTCCTCTATGAAGGTTATGGAACCACCGAGACATCCCCTGCTATTTCATCCAACTTTGAAGGACACACCAAACCCGGCAGCGTCGGCCTCCCTTTAAATGGAGTCGAGATAATGATTGAGCATTACCAGACCGGCGAGGAATGCGCCGTGGGAGAAAGCGGCAAAATTCTGGTCAAGGGCGATCTGGTCATGAAGGGATATTTTAATGATTTTGAAGAAACCTCTCTGCATATCCGCCGCGGCTGGTACGATACCGGCGACATGGGCAACCTGGATGAAGACGGCTATCTCTGGCATGTCGGCCGCCTGAAACGTTTTGTCAAAATCGGCGGTGAAATGGTCTCCCTCATAAGGGTTGAAAACAGCCTGGAAAAATATCTGCCTGAAGATGTACTCTGCTGTGTAGTTGATATTCCTGATGCCATCAAGGGTGCCAGGATTGTTGCAACAGTGACCGAAACCATCGATGAGAAAAAGACACTGAAAAAAATGGCAGCCGACCTGTCGAAAATTGCCCTGCCAAAGATTTTTGTCGTCATAGAAGATCTCCCAAAGATGGGCAGCGGCAAAATCGATTTCAGGACTGTCACAGAAATTGTGAAACAAAAGCTGAATAGTGAAAATGAAGATAACCAAAAAGGAAAAATCAGAACTTACATAAAACAAAACATAAAAAAATCAGAGCCGTAACATTTAATCATTTGTAATTATAACTTTTTACATTTTATCCACTATCCAAGATATGGTGGTTCCCCTTACTCAATACCACAACATACGGCATGAATAGACACACCCAAAGTCACCAAAAATCAAACATATAAAACTAAAAGTTAAAAAGCACTTGACTTTTTTGCGCACAACAATCACCATTGGAGCGGAAAGAGGGGATTTTTTTGTAACTCAACTGAGTAAAACCGCCGCCATAGTCATGCGAAAGTCAGCAACCTTCCTGATACTATTTTTTACTCTTGCCCTGGTCTTTCCATTCACAGTCCAGTCTGTCAATAATAGTGCGGCTGACTCAGGTTCAACAATTCTAACCACTGAGCACAAATTCACACCGACAAAAAACGCCCTTTCGGCCCTGCGCCAGCAGATCATTTCATCCTATAAACCTGTTGTCAATTATACCCCTGTAATCCTTAACAGGTCGACCAAAACTAAAAGAAGACCGGTCTTTATGGCCAAGTTTTCGGATAATTCATTTCGCAAGAAACTTTCTGCACGCAGCGCAATTATTATTGATGCCAGAACCGGCAAAGAAATATATTCACACAATCCAGACATGCCGCGACAGCCAGCCAGTACCATTAAAGTCCTCACCGGCCTGATCGCCATGGACTACCTGAAAAACAATTCCCTGATACCGGTCTCCAGTTGGGCTGCCAGTATGCCGCGCTCAAAGATATATCTTAAAAAAGGCAAATCATACTATGCCAATGACCTGATAAATGCCGTACTCCTGTCTTCGGCCAACGACGCCAGTGTTGCACTGGCTGAAAAAATAGCAAGTTCTGAGTCAGGCTTTGCAAAAATGATGACCAGGAAGGCTAACGAACTTGGGGCAAGTAAAACTATATGCAAAACTGCCTCTGGCCTTACTGCAAAAGGACAGCAGACAACTGCCAGAGACCTGGCCACAATCTTTAGAAAAGCCATGCAGCATAAGGAATTTGCCGACAGGATAAAACTTCTTAAGACAAAAACCTCCTATGGCAAGACCCTCCGGAGCCATAACAAGGCCATGTGGCAGATCTCAGGATCCATGGGAGGCAAAACCGGCTATACCTGGGCCGCAAAGCAGACATATGTGGGCAAGTTCTCCCGCAATGGAGAAGAAATCCTGGTTGCACTCCTCGGCAGCCGTAATATGTGGAACGATATTGCCAGGCTTGTTGACTATGGTTTCAGCAAAAAACAACGGTTCCAAATGGCCGGTCGTGAGAAAAACAACATATCCCCCTCCTTCAGCAAGTCTGATCTCATTGTCCTCAATGACAGCAAAAAATCAGCAAAGCTCTAAATATAACAACCTTTCCAAATAAATTCCTTTCCCGTTCCCATCTGTTTTAATATCATCCTCTATTATTAAACAGAAACATTCTGCTAAGCATAACTGAGATAACTGCATGAAACAAAAAAAGTCCGTCCGCTCAGAATGGCACAGAAAATTTGCGGACAAGCTGCCCGCATCACAATGGGGAAAAGCTGCCGAGAAACTGAGAGGACTGCAGCCATACCGCAATGCTGCAACTGTATTTGCCACACCGCACGAATCATTGCTCCAGGCCCGTATCAATTGCCTTACTGACGGAAAAAACCTTCTCATGCCTGGACCGAGCATCCGTAAGGGTTTCTTTTTATTGGCAGCCCGCTCCATCCCCTTCAAGGACATTTCTGTGGCAGTAACTTACAAAGGTCTGGAAAAATACGGACTACAGCTTAAGGGCGAAAACATGTCTCAACTTTCAGTGGGGTTGCTGCTTACCGATTCACTAGCGGTTGACCATGCAGGCAGCAGAATAGGTGATGGCTATGGTTTTTTTGACCTGTGCTGCGCTTTACTTCAGGAAATGGATGCCATCGAACATGAGGCTGCTATTTTAACATTCGTCCAGGAAGAGCAGATTTCCCAGGAGATAATTCCTCAGGACAAGTGGGATATAAAAATGACCGGAGCAATCACTCCGGGCCAGATACTTCTATTCGATCCTTCAGACCAAAAACCACAAATATTCTGGGACGCCCTTCCCCACGATCGGATCAAAAGAATCGATCCACTGTGGAAACTTTTTCAAAAGTGTGATGTGAATTGAACACTTATTACAGTCGTATTCAAAGTAACTTCAGATGTAGTGACTTTTTAGGGGCAATATTACAGAATCTGTTATCGAGTATTTATATTAATCCCGATAGAGTTTTATCATTATAGAGTTTCATCATTATATTGTAATATCTAGCATCTTCCTTGGGATATGTTGTCTTTACCAATTTCCCGAGCTTGCCCATTGAACGATTATAGGTATGATATACTTTGCAGGATGTACAATATCCGATCTTATGTGCATGCGTACCTTGGATTTTGCCGCCGCATAAAGTTCCTGCGACTGCCCAGCAACTGTGCCCCATCCCTTCCTTGGACGCTATACACTCACCCAACTCATTCACCTTCTTTCCATCCTTATGTCTTTGACACTTCATAATTTCCCAGCAGTTTAACAATTTCACATTCATTAGAGACTCTTGCTAGTTCAGGGCAACTGTCGTTATTTCTGCTACCCCCTTTATATATGAAAGATCAAAGGGTTTTTCGATGAATGCGTAAGCGATATCCTTAATCTGTTCTATCATGGCTTCATCTATAAAGCTCCCAGACATGATGGCCACTTTCGTGTTTGGGGATCGTTCGTTAATGATCTTCATTGCTTCCAGCCCCGTCACCTCAGGTAGGATGACATCAAGGAGACAGAGATCGTAATGTTGCGCCCCTATTTCATTAAAGGCTTCCTCAGCTGTGAATACAGTCTTGACCATTGCTATTTTCTTAAAAAACCTGGAGAGGCCCCAAAGGATTAATGGTTCGTCATCAACAATCAGAACTCGTAGGGTTGTACCATTTTTTTTCATCTTTTTTCCTCAAAAAGTTAGATGTTGTTTTTAATGAGGTTTGCAAAGGTCGAATCAAAATTATACCAGCAAGAAGGATGCCAGAATATGATGAATTTGGTAAGCAGTTGTTTAGTTAGAGAAAAAACTAAAGAAAGAAAAATAAATCTTATTTAGACTATAATTTATGTATGATATTCAATACAATTTGTATAAATATTTACACCTGATACAAGACTCAACATGTCTCACAATGTTGACTGCTGGCAGCTAATTTCCCCTTCCATTTACTCAGCCGAGCAGTTCTATTTTTTTCTTTTTAAACCAGGCAAAGAGATTTTCGATTGTGCTGCAGATGCGCGGAAGCCTCTATCCAGCTATGGTAAAGCTATGCTGGATAGAGAATGACAGGTAAGTGACTGCAAGGAGACTCCGATGCAGATGTAGTAGAATCGAAAATCGTCTTAAATATTCCGACACACTCTGCCGAACCCGCCCGGGTTAAACCCCGAGGCCCAGAAAACGCGAGCCTGGGCAAAATCCACAAACCAATGCCCGCCCGGATCCCTTTTATCAGTTGTAAAGATAAACGGCTGGGCGACTGAAAAACAGGGGTGCAGATACAAATCCTTATTGTTTTTTGTCTTTATTGCAAGAGACAGGGCCTCTTCAAAGGTCGGCAAACGCCAATCATCATAGCCTGCAAAACCGGACCTGTTCAGCTCTCCAACCCATTTCTGTATTGATTTAATTGAGTTAATTTCACTTCCAGAACGCTGCCACATGAGGCTCGTTGTCAGATCACTCACAGTCAGACCGTCGCCATTATCGATAAGATAATTGCTGCCATTGCCTTCCGGGTTGTACCGCCTTTCAAACAGGCCGGCGTTACAAACCAGTTTCTCAATCTTTTCTTCTTTAAAGGCAATAGGGGAACTACGCAGGATTCTGGGGTGCAATTCCGGCACAGGGTCTCCAGGGCCCGGCAATCCGGTGTCCCGCATATCCTCTTCCTCTTCCATCTGTATGGGAATGATCAACGAATGGTCATCACTGTCAACGACATTTTTCTGCAGCCACAACTTCATAGCATCGTCTATGGCGTAGCTTGAATCAAGGGTCGTCGATTTGCCCTGACCGGCAACACACTTGTCAATCAGCTCCTGCGGGGCCTCAATCCTGGCCAGAATTCTTGCGTATTTAATACCCCGTTCCATCAGGTGCAACCGGGCGGGCGGCTGCCAATTATCAATATAGAAATAATAAAACCGCTCGTTCCTGTTCTTCACCCTCTCCTTCCCGCCCCAGCTCTCAAACATCCCGAAAGTATCTGCCGGTTTCAAATCCCAGTCAAGTGAGGCTTTCGTTGGATCTATTCCCAGTTTCCTTAAAAAATTCATATTTTCTTCCTTCAGTCGGAGTTGATTAGTTTTAAAAAACCACTATTTAATTTAAGAATGATTCCCAATAAACATAGCTAGTATAGATTTTCTGGCAAGTTCTTTTTTCAATATTCGGTTCGATTGCTGTAATATCCTGGGAAAAAATTCACCCTCTGAAATAAATGTTTTTTCTTATATTCCATAAAGAACAACATATTCCTGCTGTCCAAAATGCAAAGTTTTCTTGCAATCAACAGAACTTATCAATACATTGGCTTTTCAAGTATGGCCTGACAGGTGATGGCATCTCAACCCTTGGAGCCGATATGAAAAAAGTTTCACTCTCACCCAAATGGACCTTTGAGGTCACACCCGGATCCCCACTGCCCCTTGGTGCCACCATCACCCAAGAAGGCATTAATTTTGCTGTTTTTTCACGGCATGCGGAAAATCTCTGGCTGGTGCTTTTCACTCCTGCCGGTGCCCGTATCGGTGAAATTGAACTGGATTCCGTTCATCATAAAACAGGTGATATCTGGCATTTGCTGCTCAGGACCAGGAAACATAACCTGCAATACTGCTTCAGGGCAAGCGGCCCATACGACCCCAAAGGAAAAGGACATTTCTTTAACGACAGTGCGCTCTTGCTCGACCCCTATGCGCGAGCCCTTGCCGGTGGTGAAAAATGGAATGGCCCCAGTAAAAAACGCGCGGACTTTAAACGTAACTGCCTGGTCGTGGAGGACGATTTCGACTGGGAGGATGACCGTCCATTAATGATCCCCATGCAGGACTCGGTCATCTATGAACTGCATGTCCGTGGTTTTACCCGGCATCCCAGTTCCAAGGTCAAGCACCCGGGAACCTTTGCCGGTGTTATAGAAAAAATTCCATACCTGCAGGAGATTGGAGTCACTGCCATCGAACTGATGCCGGTAACTGAATTCAATGAAAATGAAAACACGCGGATCAATCCGGTAAACGGCCAAGAGCTTGTAAATTACTGGGGGTACAGCCCTATTTCCTTCTGCGCCCCAAAGGCATCCTACGCCGCAGAAAACAAAAACGGCAACCAGGTTCACGAGTTTAAAGAAATGGTCAAGGCTCTGCACAAGGCTGACATAGAAGTGATCCTGGACGTGGTCTTCAACCACACGGCTGAAGGCGGCAGCGACGGACCTCTGCTCAGCTTCAGGGGGCTTGACAATTCGATCTATTACCTTCTTGATCCGGAAACCAGGGAATATCTTAATTTCTCAGGCTGCGGCAACACCCTCAACTGCAACCATCCTATTGTCAGGCAGCATATTATCAAATGTCTGCATTTCTGGGTAATCGAGATGCATGTGGATGGCTTTCGTTTTGATCTTGCCTCTATACTGGGAAGAGACCAGAACGGAGAGGTCTTAAGCAATCCTCCGATGGTGGAGATGATCGCCGAGGACCCCATACTGGCCCATACGAAAATAATTGCCGAGGCCTGGGATGCTGCGGGTTTATACCAGGTTGGGAGCTTTTCAACCAGCGGCCGCTGGGCTGAATGGAACGGCAAATTCCGTGATGATGTCAGGGCTTTTATGTGCGGCCATCAAGGTACTGTCCCCTCTCTGGCCACGCGTATAGCAGGCAGTTCGGACCTGTTTCAGACAAGTTTCCGCAGGCCCTATAACAGCATAAATTTTGTTACCAGTCACGACGGTTTCACCCTCTGGGACCTGGTTAGCTACAATACCAAGCATAATCTGGAAAACGGCGAAAACGACCTGGACGGTTCTGACCATAATATCAGTTGGAACAGCGGTCACGAAGGTGATACCGACGATGCTGCAATTAACTTGCTGCGGTCCAGAAGAATACGAAGCCTGATGGTCATTCTCATGCTGTCCCAGGGTGTTCCCATGGTGCTGGCCGGTGATGAATTCGGCCGTACTCAGAAAGGAAATAACAACGCGTACTGCCATGACAGCTCCATGAGCTGGATTGACTGGAGCATGAAAGAAAAGAACATGGATCTGTTCCGTTTTTTCCGTCTTCTCATAGCATTGCGCAAAAATCATCCGATTTTCAGAAGATCAGATTTTTTCCCGGACCAGTCCCACGAACTCCATCATCCCATCAAATGGCAGTTCACCCGGACTGCTACCCAGGACTGGTCTGACTCCTCAAAAAGCCTTGCTTTTCACTTGGACGGACATGGGGCCGAAGGAAGTCCGGATAATGATTTTTTTGTCATGCTGAACGGTCATCCCTCAGAAACACAAACATACAACGCTCCCAACCCGAGAAAAAATAGCAGGTGGCGTAAAATTATCGATACTGCGGCTCCTCCACCATTGGATATACAGGAAGATACCAAAGGCATCCTCCTACCCTCTAATCAAGGCATCAAAGTTGAGCCGATGGGTGCTTTAGTTCTCATCTCGGCAACAAAATGATATGGCGGGCCTGCATATTTCACCACAAACAAAAGATTAATCGCACAAAAACATATAGTTAATCAAACCTTTTAAATTTATTAATGAAATATGCAGGCCGATCGATTTCTTTTCATAGGCGATTCTTTAATCGAGTTTTTCAACTGGCAGGAGAGATTTCCCGATAAGGAGGTTTTTAATTACGGTATTGCCGGAGAAACTGCCGAAGGGCTTTTTGCCAGGCTGCCAAACATCATTGCCCGGGTCCAATCCCCTGACCTGGTGATGATCATGACCGGCATAAACAACGTTGCCATGGAGGATTACGGCTTTCTGTTCACCTATGAAAAAATTATCGCCAGTTTACGTGAAACATATGGACAGACAGCTATTGTCATAACCAGCCTCCTGCCTTTAGACCTGTTTTTTCTGGCTGATGCTGTTCCACGGATCAACAGAAAACTGAAAGATATTGCTCAAAACAATACTATCCTCTACCTGGACCTGTACCCATTATTCATTGATGAGAATTCAAGGATAATTACCTCCTATTTTGAGGCTGACGGGGTTCATTTAAGTGCTGCCGGCTACGAAGTCTGGGCCAGGGCCCTTGAAAATACCGTTATCTCCAGTCTGGACTGAACGGTTTTTTAATATCCTTTCATGTGACAATTGATTTGCCAACTTGGTCTTGATGTAAACAAAATAATTATTTATAGTAGCACCCTTGTTATTCAGGGTCCAAAAGCTTATTGTGTTTTTGAATTGTTATCAGAATCGTTATATTCTATTGAGCCAGTTATAAATTGATTTTATCAGGCCTCTACGGCTGAGAGTCTTTACGAAACCATAAATAAACCGGCATTAAAATTTTGAGGAGGATAGTACATGTATAAATTTATTTCATTATGTTGCAGTTTAGTTCTTATCATCGGCTTAACTGCCTGCAGCAAGGATAAACCCGAGAAACAGGCCGACACATCAGAACCCGCCCAGCAGCAAGCGGTTCCTGAGGCAGGCACAGCAGCAGTACCCCCTGCACCTGTGACAGGAAAGGTACTGGAAATCATGGATGCTGCCGGCTATACCTATATTAATGTTGCAACAGATTCAGGCGAAAGATGGATAGCAGTCAACCAGTCTGCTGTTGAAGTAGGCGAAGAAATTACCTTTATGGACGGCATGGTTATGCAGAATTTCTTCAGCAAAAGCCTGGACCGCACCTTCCCGCAAATCGTCTTCTCACCAGGCCTTGCAGGTAAGGAAGCAATACCACCGGGTATGCCAGCAGCAGAAACTGGAGCAGAATCATTTTCCCAGGCACTCTCCACGGAAGGTGCCCCTGGAGCACCTGCAAGCGGCGACATGACAACCGGCAGCAAGAAGGCCGTTGTCGAGTTTGCTGATATCAAAGTAGATAAAGCTCCAGGAGAAAACAGCTACACGGTTGCCGAAATTTTCAGCAAGGCTACAGAACTTAATGGCCAAACCGTTGTTGTCAAGGGCAAAGTAATGAAAGTCTCCCCTCGTATTATGGGTCGCAACTGGATCCATATCCAGGACGGCACAGGCAACCCTGAGGAAAGCACCCATGACCTGGTTATCACCACTTCGGTGGAAGCTGGTCCTGACTGGGATATAATAACTATGGAAGGCGTTCTTGCCGCCAACAAAGATTTTGGCTCCGGCTATTCCTATTCAGTAATTATTGAGGATGCAACGGTTAAGGAATAATTTTATTTTTCAGGATCACGGGTTCTATTTTAATGGAGCCCGTGATCTTTTTTTCTTCTGCCTTCTGCTCCACTCTACTCTGCCTTTTCTACCATGAAAATTGCTATCATCGGGCCAGGTGCCCTCGGCACCCTGCTGGCTGCCTCCCTTACTATTAAAGCAAACCCGAAAACCCCTCTTGATCTCTGGCTTCTCGACTATAAACCTGAACGGGTCAAACTTTTCAACGAACAGGGCCTGATCCTGGAAAAAGACGGCCAGCGGTTGAGTTGTAAGATTAATGCAACGGCTGACCCGCAAGAAATCGGCCCAGCGGATATCATCATCCTCTGCGTCAAATACCCTGATGTTGCCGATGGACTTCAACAGGCTGCAAAGCTGGCACGTTCTGACAGTCTGCTTGTCACACTACAAAACGGCATCGGTCACCTGGAGTTGCTCAAAACCGGAAGAGTATTACCTGCAATCGTTCTCGGCGTAACCGCTCTGGGTGCAAACCTGGTCTCTCCCGGTCATGTACGCCATGCCGGTAGCGGCTTAACCAGAATCGGCTTTCTCAAAACAGCAGGTTTTGCCAAATCACTTCTCCTTGCCAAAGTTTGCAACCTGCTGAATGATTGTGGCATGGAGACCGCTATCGTTGACAATATTCTTGACTATGTCTGGACCAAGCTTATCATCAATGTCGGCATTAATGCTCTTACAGCTATACACCGGTGCTCCAACGGCGAACTACTTGAATCAGACGACATACTGAATACGCTTACTGCGGCTGTTAAAGAAGGGGAAGCAGTAGCACGGGCCAAGGGGATTCAAGTGGTGGGCGATCCACTTGCCATGACCCTTGACGTCTGCAGAAAAACTGCCCGAAATCTCTCGTCCATGCTCCAGGATATCAACAACAAAAGACCTACCGAGATTGACTCCATCAATGGGGAAATAGTAGCAGCAGGCAGAAAATTAGGCATCCCGGTCCCGGTAAACGAAGCGCTGGTCCAGAAGGTGAAAGAAATTGAAAGATCCTATTAAATGAACAAAATTAACCCGGCACATATCGGCTTTGATATAGATGGTGTGGTCGCTGATACGGGCGGCGCCTTTATTCGGATCGCCAATGAGGAATACGGCCTGCATTCAATCTCTCTTGAAGATATCACCTATTACGATGTGGTGGACTGCCTGGATGTGGAACGGGAGATCATAGATGACATTTTCACCCGACTGCATGACGAACCATTATCCTCAGGGATCCAACCCATGGAAGATGCTATACACGTGCTGCATAAATATGCAGAACATGC
>JBDLJI010000041.1:0-11070 GCA_039714455.1 Thermodesulfobacteriota bacterium | reverse complement strand
GAATCTGGACTATCCACGAAGCTCAGAGTAAGTATATTTGAACTGACTTTTTTTCAGAGTCTCTCGTTGTGGAATACATCCGATGGCTCTTGAGGTTGGAATAATAAAAAGATAAAAAAGATAATGATTGACTGATGATAAAAGCACAAATACAAAAAATTCTGGACAGCTGTTTTATTGAAGGTGTTAAGCAGGAGTTGTGGTCCGATGGAGCGGCCGGATCCTATACTGTTGAGCTTCCCAAGCATGCCTCCCATGGTGATTATTCCACCAACATGGCCATGCTAATAGCAGGCAGGGAAAAGAAGAACCCCCGTGAGCTGGCCGCCCAGCTTACCGCGAAGCTGTCTGAACATACTGAGTTGTTTGATAAGGTTGAGATTGCCGGACCCGGATTTGTCAACTTCTTTGTCCGGGATGAGGTCTGGCAGTCGGTCATTAGACCGGTCTGTGATCAGGCATATACGTATGGCTCTTCTGAGATAGGTCAGAAGAAGAAGGTGCTGGTTGAGTTTGTCAGTGCCAATCCCACCGGTCCTCTTTCCATCGGCCACGGACGCCAGGCTGTTCTGGGAGATTCCATTGCCAGGCTTCTGGAAGCCACAGGCCATGACGTCACAAGGGAATACTATTATAATGATGCAGGCCGGCAAATGCGGGTTTTGGGGAAATCCACCAGGGCCCGTTACATGGAGGTCCTGGGACTTGAGAGTGATTTCCCGGAGGAAGGATACCAGGGAGAATATATTTATGATATTGCCAGAAAACTGGTGGTTGAAGAGGGGGACTCCCTCAAAGATACAGAAGATGTAGTTCCTTTCAAAGAAAGGGCCGAACAGGAGATATTTGCCAATATTACGGACACACTTGCACGCCTCGACATTAAATTTGATTCCTATTACAACGAGCACTCCCTTTATGAAAAAGGCCTTGTTGATGACGTGGTTGCTAATCTTCGTGAAAAGGGCCTTGTCTATGACCTTGATGGGGCGGTGTGGTTCAAGACCACGGAATTTGGCCAGGAGAAAGATCGTGTCATCATTAAAAGTACAGGCGAACCGACATACAGACTGCCTGATATCGCTTATCACAGGGAAAAATTAAGGCGGGATTTCGACTGGTTGATAAATATCTTCGGTGCAGATCATATTGCCACGGTGCCGGATGTCCTCGCCGGCATCAGGGCTCTTGGCTATGATGATTCAAAGGTGACTGTGGTTCTCCATCAGTTTGTTACCCTTACCCGTGAAGGGAAACAGGTAAAAATGTCAACCAGAAAGGCCAATTTTATCACGGTGGATGAACTCTTCGACGAGGTGGGGCCGGATGTGATCAGGTTTTTCTTTTTGATGCGCAAGGCGGACAGTCAACTTGAGTTTGATCTTGATCTGGCCACCAAGGAAAGCCAGGAGAACCCGGTCTTTTATGTTCAATATGCCAATGCCCGCCTGCGCAGTATTCAGAGGAAGGCGACGGAAAAAAACATTACAAGAAACCCCCTGGAAAAGGTTTCTTTGGATAAACTTTCGCTCCCCGAGGAGATGAGTATGCTCAAGGCCCTTGCATCATTCCCTGAATTAGTTGAAAGCACTGCCCTTGACCTATCACCACATAGGATTATCTTTTTCCTCATGGATCTGGCAGGCCAGTTCCACAGTTACTATAACAGGCACCTTGTTATTTCTGATGACCAGGAACTTACCCAGGCCAGGTTATGGCTTGCCGAGTCACTTCGCATAGTTTTCCATAACGGTTTGCGTTTAGTCGGTCTTTCCGCACCTGAATCCATGTAGGGACTAGCTATCAGCGGTCAGCGTTCAGGAAAAAATTTAAAAATAGACTTCGGCACCGTTGGAAGGGTAAAAGGCTAAAGGGGCAAGGGGTCGAGGGAAAAAGATAAAAGGTGCGAGGTTCGTGGTTCATGGAAAGACGTAACTGAAAGTCAAACTTACCTCATACCGTATACTGCTCAATAAATGGCCAAAAGAAAAAGTAAGAAAAAGAAGAAGATAAAGTTTGAGCTTACCCTGGGGGGATTATTGGGAGTTGGGTCAGTGTTGTTCTGTATTCTTCTTTGGATGTTTCTTCTGGGCATCTGGGCCGGACAGGCAGTTCTTCTTCCTCCGGGGTAGGCGTGCAAAACATAGCTACAGTGCTTGACCCTGTCCTGCTCCCGGAGTAAGATGGCGCGCCATGAAGTGTGGGGCATTTTTTTTCAAGTGATACAGAGACCAATAATACGAGGAATAAGCAGTCATGATACGCAATGCCCGTATGGGTGACATAAAGGAAATTTATAAGCTGCTGCAATATTTTGCAGATAAGGATTTACTGTTAGGGAGATCCCTAAGCTCTTTATACGATCAGTTAAAAGATTTCAGTGTCTATGTGGAGAATGCTGAAGATGATCAGGACCAGGAAGAACTGGTCGGGGTCTGCGCTTTTCACATATGCTGGGATAACCTGGCAGAGATCAGGTCGTTGGCGGTCGCTGAAGGGTATCAGGGTAAAGGTGTGGGACAGCAGCTTGTTGACAAGGCGCTAACGGAGGCTGATTCCTATGGCATAACAAAAGTTTTTACCCTCACGTACCAGCCGGAATTTTTCAGGAAGCTTGGTTTTAAGGATATTGATAAGGCAGAGCTGCCGCACAAGGTTTGGAGTGACTGCATCAATTGCTCCAAATTTCCTGACTGCAATGAGGAAGCCCTGATTTGGGAAAAAGACGCATAACACCTTTGTTTGTAAGGAGATATTTTTTAAAAAAGACTGCAATTAAGTCATCAACCCTGGAGTTGTAACAGAATGATAGGTTCTGCATTAACAAAAATTTTCGGCAGTAAAAATGAAAGAGTTCTGAAAGGAATTCAGTCGCTTGTCGATAGGATAAACAGCTTTGAGCCCGATATTCAGAAATTGGATGATACTGGACTGGCAGCAAAGACAGTTGAATTCAAGGAAAGATTTGCCAAGGGAGAATCTTTGGATGATTTATTGCCGGAGGCGTTTGCTGTAACCCGGGAGGCAGCTAAAAGGGTGATAGGTGAGAGACACTACGACGTACAGCTTATCGGCGGTGTTGTTCTGCACCAGGGCAAGATCGCGGAGATGAAGACCGGCGAGGGCAAGACACTCTGCTCAACCCTGGCGGTCTATTTGAATGCCTTATCAGGAAAAGGGGTGCACGTTGTGACGGTCAATGATTATCTGGCCAGCCGCGATGCTGAATGGATGGGTGCCATCTACCGTTTTCTGGGTCTTACCACCGGCACTATCGTCCATGCCATGAATGATGAGGAGCGCCAGGAGGCTTATAACGCCGATGTGACCTACGGCACCAACAATGAGTTCGGCTTTGATTACCTGCGTGATAATATGAAATTCGATATCAAGGATTATTGTCAACGGGATTTCAACTTTGCCATAGTTGATGAGGTTGACTCCATCCTCGTCGATGAAGCCAGGACCCCTCTTATCATTTCCGGTCCGGCCGATATTTCAACTGAGCTTTACCATACAGTGGATAAACTCATTCCCCGTTTTAAAAAGGATGAACATTATAGCCTGGATGAAAAAGCAAGGGCTGTATCATTGACCGAGGAAGGTGTTGCCCTGGGTGAGCAACTGCTCAAGGTGGAAAACCTCTACGACCCCAAAAATATTGAATACCTGCATCACTTAAACCAGGGCCTGAAGGCACATCTCCTGTTCCAGAATGATGTTGACTATCTGGTCAAGGACGGCGAAGTGGTGATAGTTGACGAATTCACCGGCCGCACCATGCCGGGCCGCCGTTACAGTGACGGCTTGCATCAGGCTCTGGAGGCAAAGGAAGGCGTTAAGGTCGAACAGGAAAATCAGACATTGGCCTCCATTACCTTTCAGAATTATTTCCGTCTTTATGAAAAGCTTGCAGGCATGACAGGTACGGCAGATACAGAAGCTGCAGAATTTAAGAAAATTTATAACCTTGATGTGGTTATAATCCCGACCCATAAAAATATGATCCGTGAAGACTTCCCGGATTTGATTTACAAGAATATCCCGGCCAAATACAAGGCTGTCGTCCGTGAGATTGGAGAGCTTCATGAAAAGGGGCAGCCTGTACTGGTCGGTACTATTTCGATAGATGTCTCTGAAAAGATATCCAATATGCTCAAGAAAAAAGGTGTCAAGCATTCTGTGCTCAATGCAAAGCATCACGAAAAAGAAGCAGAAATTATTGCAGAGGCAGGCCAGAAGGGCAGGGTTACCATTGCCACCAATATGGCAGGCCGGGGCACTGATATCAAACTTGGCGAAGGGGTGCCGGATATTGGCGGTTTGCATATTTTAGGCACCAGTCGTCATGAGTCGAGACGGATTGACAACCAACTCCGTGGACGTGCAGGAAGGCAGGGAGACCAGGGTTCTTCACGTTTTTATCTTTCTCTGGAAGATGACCTGCTGCGAATTTTTGGCTCGGACAGAATTTCCGGCGTTCTGGATAAGCTCGGCATGGATGAGGATGATCCGATTGAGCACAACATGATCAGCCGTGCCATTGAAAACGCCCAGCGGAAAGTAGAAGGCCACAACTTTGATATTCGTAAACATCTACTTGAATATGATGATGTGATGAATAAGCAGAGGGAGGTTATTTACCAGCAGCGACGCGAAGCTCTTGACAGTAATGATATAAAGCCGGTTATAGAAGATTTGCTCGCTGAAGAGATGGACTCTATAGCCGCAGAATTTTTTGAACAGAAAATATTGTCTGAGGATTGGGACTGGCAGGGTATTAATGAGGTTCTACAAGGCATCATTGGTGTTGCACCAGAATGGGATGAAGCGGACAAACAGGACCTGGACCACGACAGGTTTTTCGATAAGTTGCAGCAAATCGCCCAGCGCGCCTATGGGGAACAGGAAGAGAGGATCGGTGCTGAAGGAATGCGTTATCTCGAACGGGTTATTTTTCTGCAGATGGTTGATACTTATTGGAAAGAACATCTCCTGAATATGGATCATCTGAAGGAGGGCATCGGTTTGCGCGGCTATGGCCAGAAAAACCCTCTGAATGAATATAAGCGTGAAGGTTTTGAAATGTTTGCCAACATGATTGAAACAGTGAAACAGAAAACATTGTCGACCCTTTTCAAAATAAAGATTGCCAGTGAGGAAGAAGTTGATCGAGAGGCTCTGGAGAAAAGAAAACGGCAGCAGAGCGAGATGCGTTTGAGCCGGGGTGGTGAAGGATCTGGAGAAGCCCAGCAGCAGCCCATGAAAAGGGAAGGTGAGAAGATAGGCCGTAACGCGCCATGTCCATGCGGGAGTGGCAAGAAGTATAAAAAATGCCACGGCAGGCTTGAATAGTTTTTTATAATTATTTTTCTCTAAAATAGAATCAGGTTTATTAAATTGATTGTTAATGGGTTTAAATATTCTGCAGTGAGTGCAGAGATCAGGAAAAAAGACCGGTTGGACCTCGGGCTTATATACTGTGATAAACCTGCGGTTGCTGCGGCTGTTTTTACCACGAGCCGTGTAAAGGCAGCACCGGTGC
Source organism: Thermodesulfobacteriota bacterium (assembly GCA_039714455.1). Taxonomy (GTDB): domain Bacteria; phylum Desulfobacterota; class Desulfobulbia; order Desulfobulbales; family BM004; genus BM004. The sequence goes on along the minus strand of JBDLJI010000041.1, from coordinate 5,525 downwards.
TGCTTGATATGGAAAGGGTCAGACAGGGCAGGGCACAGGCTTTACTGGTGAACAGCGGGGTGGCAAATGCCTGTACCGGCGAAAGCGGCATGCATGCGGCGTTAACCTGTTCCGGCCTGATTGCTGCTGCCTTAGATATTGATGAAAATCTGGTGCAAATAGCTTCCACCGGCGTGATTGGAGAACAACTGCCGCTTGAAAAAATTGCAGACGCAGTTGATGATCTGGTTGGCAATCTCTCCTCTGATAATTATGACCATGTGGCCCGGGCCATCATGACCACTGATACAGTCCCTAAAACTGCTGAGCGTGTTTGTTCCATAGCCGGTTGTGATGTGAAGCTCTTTGGTATTGCCAAAGGTGCAGGCATGATTATGCCGGACATGGCAACCATGCTCGGTTTTGTCATGACCGACGCCGATATTGCTGCAGACATCCTGCAGCATCATTTATCACTTGCAGTGAAGTTATCATTTAATCGCATCACGGTTGATGGTGACACGAGCACAAATGATACAGTTCTTGCTCTGGCAAGTTGCAAGGCCTCCAACCCTGAAATCGATGCTCTTGATACCGGGGACAGCATAATTTTTTCTGCTGCCCTGGCAGATTTATTAAAAGACCTGGCCCTGCAGATAGTTGCAGATGGCGAGGGCGCGACAAAGCTGGTTACCATTAAGGTCAGAAATGCTCCAAGTGAGAAGGATGCCGAACAGGCTGCCCGCACAATTGCCAACTCAGCTCTGGTTAAAACAGCCTTTTTTGGAGAAGATGCCAACTGGGGCAGGATTATAGCCGCCCTGGGCCGTTCCGGAGTTGAATTTGATCAGAACAGCGTCGACATTGCTTTCGATGATGTGGTTTTGGTAAGAGACGGTTTGGCTCTGGGAGTTGCAGCAGAAACAAGCGCCACAGAAGTCCTGAAGCAGAAAACCTTCACAGTGACTGTTGATCTGAAAACAGGCCAGGCTGGAAGTGAAATATATACCTGTGATCTTTCAGTGGATTATATCAGAATAAATGCTGACTACCGTAGTTGATCAATCAACCCTTCCCACACGTATAGCCTTGAAGTAGTAATCTTTCGTGCATATTTTATAAGCATAAGTTGCTGGAGTTATCACATTTAACTGTAATGGAGGTGTGATTATGACCAATGATACCAATAAGATTTGTCCGGAGTGTAATGGTGAAAAAAAGATTCCTGGAACCTGTGTCTGTGACATGGAGTGGCGCGGCAGTCAAAAAGATGATGAGTGGGAAGACTGCAAGTGTACCGACTATGAGATATGTCCGGCTTGCCGGGGAACAGGTTATATTTCGGGTTAGGCTTCCCGGCGCCTGACAATTTTTAGGATTGTTTTATGTCACGAACTTGACGTCTCAAGTTTAGTGATCCCTTTCCTGACGAAAAAGAAGGCGAGAAAAAGGGAGATAACAATAGAAACAAGAATCCAGACGAGCAGTGTCAGTACATCATCAACCGGCATTACCCCTTTTCTCAGCCAACTTTTCATAACCCGGAAAACAGGAGCACCGCCCAGGAAGATAATAGCCATTTCAAAGGCGATCGCGGTGAAGAGAAAAATGATGGCCCCAATTCCACCCAGGGCTGCAGCCCTGTTTTCTGCCTTGAAGTCAGCATAGATTGCCCCAAAGCCAAGTGCCATGGCAAGTACTGTCCAGGTAATTATCAAGCCGATAATTATCGAAATCCATTCCATGGGGCCCTCGATATTGAGGAGGTTGTTGGACACCACAAGCAGGATCAAGGTGAGCCCGGTAAAGGGTACGACGTAGAAAAGATATTTATGCAGCATATACCTGGCAGTTGATAAGGGTGAAGACATGATTATATAAAATGAACCTCCTTCAGCCCCAATGGAAGGGTAGACAAAGCGGGCAGCAAGTGATGCAACGACAAAGCCGGTCAGCCCGATATTAAGAAACGCTATGAGGTTGGTGACGTACTCTTCTTCAAACATTGAGCGCTCCACCGGCAGTACCTTGAAATTATACAGATATACAATAACCAGGGCAGCAATCATGAAAAGCTGGGACCATTCTGATGAGTCCCGCAAGAACAGCTTGGCTTCTTTGCGGAATATCCATTGCAGGGAGCTGCGGTTATACATGCCATGGGTGAAAAATTTTCGGTAACCGCCGAAGGATTCCTGGGATTTTGTAAAACCTGAGAGAAACCAACGCTCCATAGCCCATTCGCCCAGAAAGAAAAGGGCAATGGGTGTAATGCAGAGCAAGGCGGTAACCAGAAAATCAATCTCCCGCTCCATGAGATAATAGGAAAGCAGGTTGGAAGCCCAGGAAGCCGGGATATAGGAAGCCGCAGGAGTAGAAAGAGATGACAGGTAATCAATGAAATGACCATACTTGTCCGGGTTAACCAAGTCTTCCGGCCGCATAAGCCGGAAGATGATATAAATAAAAATGCCGAAACATATTGAAAGGTAGAGGATAATATCCTTGGTGCGTCTGGCGGGAAAGAGGTTGACCAGCACCACGGTAAATCCCATGCCGAAGGTTGTGGCTATGGCGGCAGTAGCGATTATGGTCAGCAGCATAAGGGGCCAATAGAGAACTCCTGCCTGGAAAACTGTTCCGTAAGCAGCAAAGATCGGAATTGAGAAAACAACCATCATCCAGGAGGTGTATATTGAAGTTGTCACGTAGCGCATGAAAAAAATATCAGATGTTGGAACTGGAGCTGCAAAGACAATTTCATTGTCCTGGGAGAGAAACAGGGTTGATACTGCTGAAACCATACAGGAAAAAATCAGCATGGCGAACATGGTTATCCAGGCCATCTGGAAGATTTTCAGGCTGAGAAGTATGCCAAGGTCATTCTGGCTGTGAAAATAGGTGACAACCTTTACCACAATCTTATACAGCACCAGACAGACTGCCAAACTGAAAACCAGCACGCCGACTGTAGCGAGCGGCAGCCTGTTTTTCGGAAAAAATTTATTTTTTGCAGAATAGAAAAAGGGCTGCAAAAGAGTTGTTCGTTGTGAAGATTGCATTATTCCTTAATGAAAAAATTGTTCAACTGATTGAAGCCCCCAAAATAAAACATTAAATTGGTTGATAGTTTCCAGATAGAAAAACTCTGTGCCTTTGTACCCTGAAGGGCATAAATGCCTCTGTTATATTCTTAGCTTGACCTCAGGGCTGCGATTATCTCCTGCAGTTCATAGGCCCCGGTGAGTTCCAGAAATATTTCCTCAAGATCCGAGTGTTCTGTTTTCGCTTCGAGCTGTAAATCTTTCAGATTGCCGACAGCCCGCAAACGCCCGTTTAAAATAATCCCTATCCGGTCGCAGAGTTCTTCTGCAATTTCCAGGGAGTGGGTGGAAAGGAAAATCGAGGTGCCTCCGGCAGCATGACTTTTGAATAGTTCCTTTACGATTCGGGCACTTTTGGGATCAAGTCCGACCATGGGTTCATCAACTACTATCAAAGGTGGCTCCAGCATGAAAACACTGGCGATAATCAACTTCTGCCGCATACCGTGTGAATAGCTTTCGATAAGACGGTGCTGCCACTCCAGCAGGTCAAAAAGCTTGAGATAATGGGCCGTGTTTTTTGCAAAGGTGTCAGGGGCGAGGTTATATAAACTGGCAATGAACTGAAGAAATTCATAACCGGTAAGTTTCTCGAATAAATAAGGCCGGTCAGGTATGTATCCTGTATCCTGTTTGCAGTTTCCTGGTTTTTCTGCCAGGCTGCGGTTACGTATTGATATTTGTCCTGCATCAGGTCTTAAGAGACCTGCAATCATCTTAATTGTGGTGGTTTTACCGGCGCCGTTAGGCCCAAGAAAACCAAATATTTCCCCCCGACTGACAGTAAGGCTTATATCGTCAACCGCATTAAAGTTGCCAAACTTTTTGGTCAGGTGCTCTATGGCAAGCACGTGGTCAGGCCTGTTTATCTCAGACAACGATTTCTCCTCTTCAACGATGGCTTCATCATGGTTAATTCTTTTCATCGTCAATAATTTCAATTTTCAGTTTACCGAGCAGGGCAGCGATTCTGACCTGCTTATCTGTTTCTCCTTCAACAAATTTTATATGGCTGAGGTCAGCCGGAAATTGATTTTTCGTTGTGTCAACACTGTACCAGTTGTTGTCAAGGCAGACTTCATTCCAGGCATGGTAATAAAATGCCCCCTCAAAAAAGGTGACGCCGGAAGCTATCCTGGTTGGTACGCCTGCATTCCTGGCAAGTGCTGCAAAAAGGGCCGCATGCTCGTTACAGTCCCCCATTTTTGTATTCAAAGTGGTAAGGGCGTCCGGAATACCCAATACAGGTCGTTTTTCAATATTTTCAAATACCCACTCAGCCAGGACCTTGACCCGGCTTAGATCATTGGTTTCCTCTCCTGCCTCTGCCTGGGCAAGATCTGTAACACGTTTATTTCTGGTCTGAATGTAAGGGGTGGAGGCAAGCTCCTCAGGAAAACCGTCACAGGCGGCAGCATTAAGCCCTGGAAGGGATTCCAGCTTGAGGGTAAGGGTATTGCCCTCAAGGCTTTGCCGGTCTTTATCAAGGTCAAAATAGGTCTCTTCCGGCAGGGTCAATTTATAGCGGATAGAGGTGCGGCCGCTAAGGTCAAGACTGCCCCCGGATACTGGTATAGAAACACTGCTTAAAATTTCTTTCCCCTTAACCTTTAGATCCTTTGCCTTGAATTCAGGTTCGGCTATAAAAACAAAACCGGCCGGAGATTCTTCTTTGACAACCTTGCCTTCATCGTCCAGCCAGCTGTTTATTTTTATACCGGAAAAGGTCTCTACAAAATGATGCAGGTTATAAACACGTTTGTTAACCAGGATTTTCTTCTGGCCTTTATATTCCATAACAGTGTCTTTCCCTGAGAGGGAAATTGGATCGAAGTAGGGGATTTTCAGCTTATCGCCAGGCTGCAGCCCCTGTTTCAGGAGGTAGGAGCGCCTGTTTGTCGAAAGAAAGGGCTGCTTTTGCAGCCGTATTGTATCGGAAATCGTTTCCTTGCCTGTTGTCAGTGAAAATTTGACCAAGTGGCCTTCTACGCTCCCTTCGGCATCCATCTTGTAAAAAGGGGAGGTAAAGTGAAATACAAAATCCTTGAGCAGCATGTCCCTGGTCAGGGTTGCCCTGACCCTCATATCAACGGGATGTGATTCATTGAGGATATTTAAGTACAGGAAAGCGTCCTGGTGCAGAACATATTCATCTGAGCCGGACTCGCTAAGCCTGTTTTTCACAAATCCTATTCTTTCTCTCTGGAAGTAGATGCCGGCAAAGCTTTCCTCTCGGCCGCGTTTGATGACCTGCTCCTCTTTGATATCAATACTTTTGATAAAATAGTCGCGCTTAAGAAGAGCCCCGAACAGGATGATCCAGATAATGATGAAAAGAATGCGGATTGTATTTTTGGGAAGAGTCAATGAAACCTACCTGTATCCTGAATCCGTGACGGAAAATTGCTCGGAGTCTCCCGTTGGTCGTTTATACCCCTCAGG
>JBDLJI010000040.1:0-11183 GCA_039714455.1 Thermodesulfobacteriota bacterium | reverse complement strand
AGCCATGGTGCCGGCCGAATTGAAGGAAAGGATAAAACCTGAATTCATTCGTTCCATGATCGAGGTGAATACGGAGGTATGTATCAATATGGATCAGGTAAAAGAAAACCTGACCCACCTCATCCAGCAGGCGGAGAAAATTGCAGATACAAACAACTGTTTTCTCTTTGCCACCAGCCTGCATCCCTTTGCCAGATACAGTGATCAGGTACTCTCATCGCATCCCCGTTACAGCCGTATCATGGCTGACCTGCAAATGGTGGGCAGAAGGTTCATCACCCAGGGGCTTCATGTGCATGTAGGTATGGACGACCGAGAAGATGCTATCAGGGTCTGTGACAGTATCCGTCTCTTTCTGCCGATATTGCTGTCTTTGACCTGTTCCTCCCCGTATTACGAAGGAATCGATACCGGGCTTCACTCTTACAGGGCCAAGCTGTTTGAGGCCCTTCCCCTGGCCGGCATGCCGGATGAACTGGGAAGTTGGGATAAATATATTGAAATGGTAACTCTGCTTACTAATACCGGAATAATCACCGAGGTGCGCGACCTGTGGTGGGATATACGGCCCCATCCGGATTTCGGTACCATTGAAATCCGTATCTGCGACCTTCCATCCAGCTTTAGCGAAATCCTTGCCATTGTTGCCCTAATCCAGGGACTGGTAGTGAGTATAACCGGATCCGACAAGCACTTAAATCCCAATATGCAGGTTCTGAAAAGCAATAAATGGCAGGCTGCCAGATACGGCCTGGAAGGCAGGTTCGTCTATCCTCTGCTCCAGAAAAAAATATCCATGCATGAAGCTGCCGAAGAGATTTTTACCAAGGCTGCCCCTGCCATGGAACAACTCGGAACAGACCACTACCTGCCTGTGCTGCAACGAATTGTAGAGACTGGAACAAGCTCCATCCAGCAAAGGAAAATTCTCGAAGCGCAAAACGATTTTTCTGCAATAATCAAAGAACTTCATCCCAAATTCTGGCAATGAAAAAATTGAGCAAAGCAATAGTCGCTACCGGGCATCCACTGGTGAGCGGTGCGGCCGTAGAGATATTACAGAAAGGAGGTAATGCCTTTGATGCCGCTGTTGGTGCCGGATTTGCCGGTGCGGTCGCAGAACAGACCCTTACCAGCCTTGGCGGCGGCGGTTTTTTACTGGCACGGACCAGGCAAGGCGAGGAAGTACTGTTTGACTTTTTCACTGATACTCCCGGAAGAGGCCTTGATAATAGTGAACTTGAACCCCATTTCTTTCCGGTTACCATCCACTTCCCCGGTTCGGACCAGGATTTTAATATCGGTCTTGGTTCGGTTGCTGTGCCAGGCAATCTGAAAGGTTTTCTGCACGTACATGAGCGTCTCGGGCGATTACCTCTCGAGGAAATTCTGCAACCGGCAATCTACCTGGCCAGGGAGGGATTGGAACTCAATGACTGGCAGGGGTATTTTTTAAACCTTTTAGAGCCAATCGTGACCCACTCTCCTGTAGGCAGGAAACTCTATACAATTGATGGTGCCTGCGCCAAACAGGGTGATCATATAACAAATCCTGAAATCGCAGATTTTCTCTCTCAGCTGCCAAAGGATCAAGGCGAGAATTTTTATAATGGCGATCTGGCAAAAACGATTGGAAAGGATATGCAGGCCGGGCAGGGTTTACTTACTGCTGCAGACCTTGCCGCATACAAGGTCATTGAACGGACTCCCCTTGCCATTGGATACCGGGATTATACTCTCTTGACAAACCCCCATCCTTCCATGGGAGGCTCCCTCATTGGCCTGGCCTTGTCTCTGTTAGAAACCCAGGACATGGCAAATCTCAAGTACCACTCCCCTGCCCATGTCCTGCAGTCAGGAAAATTAATGACAGAGGTGGAGCGGCTGCGTGAACAAGGTATAAATGCCCAAGCCATGGAAAAATCGGGCGAGAGATTGCGGCAGTTCAGCCGCGGCACAACCCATATCAGTGTTGCAGATGCTGAGGGAAATGTTGCGAGCATGACATGTTCAAACGGTGAGGGGTCCGGATACTTTGTACCCGGCACGGGCATTATGCTCAATAACATGATGGGTGAAGATGACCTGCATCCGGAAGGATTTCACTCCAGTCCTCCGGGTCAACGGGTCTCTTCCATGATGTCACCGTCTCTGCTGCTGAAAAGTAATGAGGTCGCAATGGTCATTGGCAGTGGAGGCAGCAAACGGATACGGACGGCAATCACCCAGGTAATCAGTTCCATTGTTGATTTTGGCATCCCTGTACAGCAGGCTGTCGAGGCTGCGCGCATCCATTGGGATGGAGACATAATGCAGGTGGAACCGGGTTTGCCCCAGGAGTCACTTGATGCATTACTGCAGCACTGGCCGGTAAACATCTGGTCAAACATTGATGTATACTTCGGCGGCGTCCATACCGTGCTGCCTGGTATCGCTGGCGGAGGCGATCCAAGACGGGGCGGCTCAGTAAGGGAAATTAAAAATTCAAAATTATAAATGAAAAATTAAAGACGAGTAACCGAAGGCAAAGCAGATTGCCCTGCAGACAGTACCCTTAATTTTTAATTCTAAATTCTAAATTTTTAATTGTACCTATGGCTGCCTATATTGCAAGACGAATACTGCTGATGGTCCCCACCCTTTTCGGGATTATGCTGGTGACCTTTGTGGTGACCCAGTTTGTTCCTGGTGGACCGGTTGAACGTTTACTTGCTGAAATTGAGGGGCATTCGACCACAGGGATTTCCACCGGTAAAGGTGATGTCAGGACAATGCCCAAGAGTAGCCTGTATCAGGGTGCACAGGGCCTTGATGACGAACGGCTGGAAAAACTGCGGGCTTTATATGGATTTGATAAACCGCCTGCGGAACGTTTCCTGACCATGATGAAAAACTTCCTGGTCTTTGATTTCGGCACCAGCTACTACCATCATAAAAGTGTTGTCAGCCTTGTCATTTCAAAACTGCCGGTTTCCATGTCGCTTGGATTGTGGACTTTTTTAATTGTCTATCTCACCTGTATCCCGCTTGGCATTTATAAAGCTGTGCACGACGGCTCCCGTATTGATGTAATATCGAGTACTGTTATCCTTATCGGCTATGCAATTCCCGGGTTTGTCCTCGCCATTTTGCTCATTGTTCTTTTCGGCGGCGGCAGCTTCTGGAATATCTTCCCTTTGCGCGGCATTGTTTCAGACAACTGGTCTGAACTCAGCCTGATGAGTAAAATCCTCGATTATCTCTGGCATATGGTGCTGCCGATCACCTCAAGCGCAGTCGGCAGTCTGGCAGTCATGACACTGCTTACCAAGAACAGTTTTATTGAAGAGATCCGCAAGCAGTACGTTACAACTGCGAGGGCCAAGGGTCTCAATGAAAACCAGGTGCTTTACAAGCATGTTTTCAGAAACGCCATAATACCTATCATTACCGGTTTTCCCGGTTCATTCATCACCGCATTCTTTACGGGCAGCCTCCTTATCGAAACAATTTTTTCCTTAGACGGCATGGGACTTCTGGCCTATGAATCGGTCATGAACAGGGACTATCCCGTCGTCCTGGCCACTCTGTATTTCTTTACCATCATAGGGCTCATCTCCAGGCTGCTTTCAGACCTGAGCTATGTTCTGGTTGATCCACGCATATCCTTCGAGAGTGTCGACTGATGAAGCAAAAAAAATCACGCCAAAGCCTCGGAGCCAGACGTTGGAAAAGGTTTAAATCCCATAAGCGCGGCTTTTACAGCCTAATCTTTTTCAGCATACTCTTTATTTTCTGTCTGGGCGCAGAACTGATCAGCAACGACAAACCCTTTCTCGTCTATTACGAAGGAGGACTATACTGTCCTATTTTCAAAGCCTATCCGGAAACAACTTTTGGCGGAGATTTTGAAACGGAAACAGACTACAGGGACCCTTATATCCTCGATAGGATTGTGGCAGGCGACAATTTTGCATTCTTTCCACTCAACCACTTCAGTTATGACACCATCAACCTTGATCTCGATATACCGGTGCCTTCTCCGCCGACAAAGGACAATCTTCTCGGTACAGACGACCGGGGCCGAGATGTTCTTGCACGCCTGATTTATGGTTTCAGACTGTCCGTACTTTTTGGCTTTGCCTTAACCTTTGTCGGTACCACTATCGGTATCCTGGCCGGTTCGGTGCAGGGATATTTCGGCGGCAAGACAGATCTTTTCATGCAACGATTTATTGAGATCTGGGGGGCCATGCCCGAGTTGTACCTGCTCATCATTTTTGCCTCCATATTCAAACCAGGTGTACTGCTGCTGTTGATCCTGCTTTCCATGTTTGGCTGGATGGGTTTGTCAGACTATGTACGGGCTGAATTCCTCAAAGGCAGGAATATGGATTATGTGACTGCTGCCAAGGCCCTTGGGGTTTCCAACGTGGTTATCATGTTCCGGCATCTGCTGCCCAATGGCATGACACCGGTCATCACCTTTCTGCCCTTCAGGCTTTCCGGAGCTATTCTGGCTTTGACAAGCCTCGATTTTCTAGGCCTCGGCGTACCGCCCTCCACGCCAAGCCTTGGCGAGTTGCTGGCACAGGGCAAGAGCAATATTGACGCATGGTGGCTGTCTTTATCCACCTTTGCAGTCCTGGTTGGTACACTCATCCTGTTGATCTTTATCGGTGAGGCCCTGCGTGAAACACTGGATCCGAGGCAGTTGGTGAAACAAAAAAAATGAAAATTTGAGAAATTGAAAATTGAAAATTGGTTGAAGAAAACGAAAAAGATACAAGATAGATGTAAAAATTGCAGATTGAAGATTTTCCACCATAAATCTTCAATCTTCATTTTTTCAAATCTTCAATATTATTAATTATGTTGCTTGACATTAAAAACTTATCATTAACATTCCACACTGAAGATGGTGCCAGCAAGGTGCTCCATAAGATATCCTTTGGTGTGGACAGCGGTGAAACTGTGGCCCTTGTAGGTGAATCAGGTTCCGGTAAATCAGTCACCGCCCTGTCCGTCCTGCGTCTTCTTGAAAGAACTGCAGCCGTCACCAGTTCGGGTGAGATCAATTTCTCAGGCCAAAACATCCTCGAACTGACGGAAGCCAAAATGCGCCATATACGCGGCAACCGGATTGCCATGATTTTCCAGGAGCCAATGACTTCCTTAAACCCGGTCTATTCCGTTGGCAATCAGTTGATAGAACCGCTGATGCTGCATCAGCAACTTACGAACCACAAAGCCCAGACAAAAGCTATTGACCTCCTGGACAGATGCGGAATCCCCGATCCCAAACAACGCCTGGCCAGCTTTCCGCACCAGTTGTCCGGTGGACAGAGACAGCGAGTTATGATTGCCATGGCCCTTGCCTGTAAACCGTCACTGCTGATAGCTGATGAACCGACAACCGCCCTTGATGTTACCATCCAGGCACAAATACTTGAACTGCTGAAAGACATCCAGAAAGAACTCGACATGGCTGTTCTGCTGATCACCCATGATCTGAACATGGTAAAAAAGATTTCAGAGCATGTGCATATCATGCACGATGGCAGAATAGTTGAAAACGGTTCCACCGAGTCAATATTTTCCAGTCCGCAGGATCCCTACACCATCCACCTGCTCAACAGTGTGCCCAAAGGAGAACCCGAACCGAAAGGAGACAGAAAAGAGCTTCTTACAATCTCTGACCTGCAATGCCATTTTCCCATCAAGGCAGGATTTTTTAAACGCACTGTCGGTAAAATAAAAGCCGTTGACGGAGTAAGCCTGACCATCCGGGAAGGCACAACCTATGGGATTGTTGGAGAATCCGGTTCAGGCAAGAGTACGCTTGGCATGTGCATCCTGCGTTTGACTGACTGCCAGGGGGAAATAATCTATGAAGGGGAAGACAACAACCCCAGAGACCTTATGCACCAATCCAGGGGATCGCTCAGACCCATGCGCAAAGAACTGCAGGTTGTTTTCCAGGATCCTTTTTCCTCCCTTTCACCAAGATTGACAACCGAGCAGATCATAAGCGAAGGTCTGAAGGTACATAATATTGGAAAAGATAAAAAAGACCGGCAGAGAATGGTTTTTGAAACCTTGCGGGAGGTAGATCTTGAAGAGGATATGGCGCACCGCTATCCCCATGAGTTTTCAGGCGGCCAGAGACAGAGAATAGCTATTGCACGTGCCATTGCCTTAAAGCCAAAATTCCTGGTGTTGGATGAGCCGACCAGTGCCCTGGACATGACGATACAGGCCCAGATTATTCAGCTTTTACAGAATCTGCAGGAGCGCTATGGCATGACCTATCTGTTTATATCCCATGATCTGCGGGTTATCAGGGCAATGGCTGACGAAGTGGCGGTAATGCAAAACGGGAAAATTGTTGAGGCCGGTCCTGCTGCCGACTTATTCAACAATCCGCAACATCCTTATACCAAGAGCCTCTTTACCGCTGCATTTAATATATTTTGACCAGTAAAACTGGCAAATATTAAAACAAAATGATACACTTTAGGTAGAAATACCGATGAGAAGAAAACATTTTGTGCTGTTTGGAACTGTGACTGCAAGATTCCCACTGTTTTTTGATACAAAAATTTAGATACCTGAATAACGTAACGAATCAATAATGATGTACTCGTAAAAAGTCTCGCGACCGGCAACAGGGCCTTATAAAATCAATAGGTTATAGGAGAAACACCTGTCCGCATCGTGCTTTTTACGATGCCGACAATAATGGTACTTGTTCGAGCTCAAAAATATTTTGTGCCGGTAATCCTGCCCTGAGAGGGCAAGCTATGGTTAAGAAAAAAAAACGAGCGAGTTTCCAAGCCAATGCTCCCCTGCTGAGCCAATTGGACTTAATCAGCCTTCTCGACTCCATGACGCTGGGGGTGCTTTTTATGGACCCGGCCCGTCGGGTAATTGCTATTAACCGTTTTCTTGAGGCATTAACCGGGTACAATCGAGAGGAGGTTGTCGGTGTCCATGGTGAAAATGTCATTCGCAGTAACCTGTTGAGCAAGGGCGACCCTGTTGGTAAAGCTCTTGAATCTGATGAAACAATGACCTTGGAAGGGAACATTATCAATCAGAGCCGTAAAAAAAATCCAATCCGTTTCACTATAACTCCTTTAAAACTCACAACAGGAAAAAAGGCAGGCGTCATGATCCTCCTTGAGGACATTTCTCTTCTCAAGGATCTTGATAATAAAATTCATGGTTTTTCCGGACAGGAGAGGATTATAGGCAACAGCCGGAAAATGCATGAAATTTTTGAATTGCTCCCCATAACAGCAAGAACCGATGCCTCTGTACTCATTACCGGCGAAACCGGCACCGGTAAGGATCTTGTTGCCGAGGCCATCCACAAGGCGTCTAAAAGATCACGCTATCCTTTTATTAAAATAAACTGCGGCGCATTACCGGAGTCGCTCCTTGAATCTGAATTGTTCGGACATATCCGCGGTGCCTTTACCGGGGCTGATAAAGACAAACCCGGCATGTTTCGTCTGGCCCATGGAGGCACACTCTTTCTCACTGAAATAGGTGATTTGTCATTACCGCTGCAAGTGAAGATTCTCACTGTCCTTGATGATAAAGAGTTCTTTCCCGTTGGAGGGTCAAAAAAAGTCAGCGTCGATGTGCGAATAATAACTGCCACCAATCGGGATTTAGGCGAACTTGTCAAACTGGGTGAATTCCGGGAAGATCTTTATTACCGGCTCAATGTTCTGCGTCTGCATCTGCCGCCATTAAGAGAACGGGAGGATGATTTTCGTCTCTTGCTTGACCATTTTTTTCTCGAGTTTAAAACAAATTTGCACAAAAAGATCAAAGGGTTCAGTGCGGACTGCCTTAAGGTGTTATCGTTCTACAGTTATCCCGGAAACGTCCGCGAATTAAGGAATATAGTCGAGTATGCAGTCAATGTATGTCCAAATGAAACCATTCGGCCGGAGCATCTGCCAAAAACTCTGCTCACAATGGGACAGGCCTTAACTCCATCAGCCTCACACAGTGAGGTAACGTCCATGGCGGAAAACGAAAGCATGTCCGATAATCCTGCAAAGACAACCTCTTCTGCTATACTCTCTCCCGGCGGTTGGGGGCAGGTGGAAAAAAATATGATACTGAAGGCCCTGACAAAAACAGGAGGGAACCGATCCAGGGCTGCCGAACTGCTTGGTTGGTCTCGCAGTAAGTTATGGAGAAAAATAAAACATCATGCTTTAGAATAACATGTCTGACCACTTTGGAAAAAAATAAACTAGGAGCCTGTCGGAGAATTATAAGAATACATAAGCCCAGCATGAAAATATTGATAACAATACATAAAGATGAGGTAGCTCCCCGCTTCGACCTGACATCGGAGATTCTCATTACCGAGACGGAGGGAGAAAAAATTACCGGGGAACCCAGAATTATATTACTTCCTGGAACATCCGGCGAAGACATCTGCGGTCTGGCTATAAAAGAAAATATTTCACTGGTTATCTGTGGCGGTATAGAAGATACCCATTACCAATATCTTAAATGGAAAAAGATAAAGGTTGTTGACGGAGTCATCGGGCCCTATCAGCAGGCTTTAAATTCTGCCGTTACAAACCACCTTAAGCCGGGAGTGATTCTGCCCGGAGCCGGTATTTCCGGGGAACAGTCAAGATGATAAAAAAACCAGGATGGATAAAAAGGATCTTCTCTGATGTAGAAGATTACCATAAAACAATGACTTCCCCCGAACGTTATCGGCGATTTCGCCGGACCCTGTCCCTGGTAATGATAGCAGCTTTCCTGATCCCTCTCATATTGACCACGATGTTAAGTTATTACGAGTACCGCTCCCAAATGCTGGCCAATCTCCGCTGGAACGCTGAAAGTGCGAAAAGAACCATTGAAACCTTTTTGACTGAACTCCAGACTGTCCTGATTTATACGGCTAACGAGCATACTTATGAAGAGCTTGTCGACCAGAATAATCTGAAGAAACTGTATCACCGCCTAAAGTCGCATTATCCCGGGGTGGTGGATCTGGGCATTATTGATCACAAAGGAATCCAGAGGGCATACGCAGGCCCTTACGAGCTTGCTGGGAAAAATTACAGCGACCGGGAATGTTTTAAGGCAGCCACTGTCAGTAAAACATTTATCGGCATGGTTGAGATGGGTTATCGGAAGGTGCCTCATTTTGTCATTGCAGTCAACTTCTTCAGTAAAAATACTGGCCAAAACTGGGTGTTCAGGGCCAGCATTGATGCCACTACCCTGGATAAATATATCGACAAAATCGGCACAGGCCCTCTTTCTGACATCTTTCTTGTTTCCCGAAAAGGTGAACCTTTACTTCAGTCTTCATCCCAGCTATTCGGGCCTCCCTTAAGCCCTTATCCGTTTGAACTGCCGCACAACCGTATCGGTATAACCATTTCTGAAGAAAGAGGTGTCTGGGATTACGTTGTTTTGAAAGCTGTTTCGTATATTGAAGGAACACCTTGGGCGCTTGTTCTTTTGAAGCACGGGTACCTCTACGGAAAAGACTGGTCTTTTTTTAAAGCCCGGTTGTTTTTTATTGTCATGATAAGCACAATTTTGGCTTTATTTGTTATTTTACAGATCACCAAACTTTTTGTGGGACGCATTTTTGAAGCCGACGAAAAACGGGAATCCATGATGGCGGAAATCGAACATACAAGCAAACTGGCATCTATCGGTCGTCTTGCCGCAGGAATCGCCCATGAAATAAACAATCCCCTTGCAATCATAAGTGCAAAAACAGGATTGATAATGGACCTGCTTGAGATTTCTGAGGATTTCAAATACAAGAAAAAAATCGGCTCCGAAATTCATGGCACATCTAATGCAGTCGAACGCTGCAAGGTCATTACCCACCGCCTTTTGGGCTTTGCAAGACGAATGGATGTAAGCCTGGAATCCATCAGCATCAATAACCTCATGCAGGAAGTCCTAAGTTTTCTGGACCAGGAAGCTCTGTATCGGGGTATTCATGTTGATTTAGAACTTGGAGACTCTTTACCTGTCATTGAAAGTGACCGCGGCCAACTCCAACAGATTTTTCTCAATCTTGTCAACAACGCGATAGATGCTGTTGGCAAAGATGGAAAAGTTACCATAAAAACAAAAATGCGGGACCAAAACTCAATTCAAATTGATGTAACGGATAATGGCAAAGGAATACCACAGAATATCATAAGCCATATTTTTGAACCATTTTTTACTACAAAAGACAGCGCCGAGAAGAAAGGCACCGGCCTCGGACTGTTCATAACCTACGGTATTATTAAAAAACTCGGCGGTCATATTTCTGTACGAAGTAGTGTTGGGGTAGGCACAACCTTTACCGTAACCCTGCCAATTAAAATTAACCTGAGCCGGAGGGCGCATGATGTCGAAAGTGAAAGTCCTGGTGGTTGACGATGAGATAGAATTTGCCACTACCCTGGCCGAACGCTTAAATATTAGGGGGTTTGAAGCGACCGCTTGTTTCTGTACTGAGGATGCGATAGCCCTTATCCATGCCAAGGACATTCCTGACGTGGTTTTGCTCGATTTAAAAATGCCGCACATGGATGGCATGGAAGCACTTGAGGAAATAAAAAAATATAACCCCACCATTGAGGTTATTATGTTGACAGGGCATGGAGGCGGCATTCCTTTAATTGGAGCTGCCAGACAAAAACATAGCCCTTTTGACTGCATCATGAAACCGGCGGACATTAATGATCTTACCGCGAAGATCAACCAGGCCATGGCAAAACGGCAGACTGCCATAAACAAAGGAGAGGGCGAATGAAATTGCAGAGAAAAGGCCGTCTCAGGGAGATGCAGCTGGCCTCAATTGGCAAATTGATGGCAGGTCTTTCCCACGAGTTTAAAAACCACCTGGCTATTATCAAAGAATTGAACGGCCTGATCGAAGACCTGCTTTTGCTTGAAGAACCTGGACAGTCCCCTGACAGCGAACGCTATAAAAAAATAATTTCCGGGATTAATGGGCGTATTGCAGAGGCGGCAGAAATGTGTCGTTTTCTTAGTGGGTTCTCGCACCGCATGGATCAACCCCTTTCGTCAATAAGCGTCACCGATGTTTTGCAGGAAGAGATTTACCTTCTGCGCCGGTTTGCCCAGCAGAAACAGGTAGACCTGATCTCTTCATCTGCTGAGGACCTGCCTGCAATTTT